>JBLNGL010000567.1:0-5224 GCA_050264735.1 Ignavibacteria bacterium
TTCAGCAACCAATTTTTGTCCTATTTTTTTAAAAAATTTTAACATTGTAATAAATTAATAGTACATTCTATTATTGAAGAATTCTGATAATTATAGAGATGTCATCTTTTTCCCGCTAAAAGCGGGATCCCGCTTTGCGGTGATAAAAAGATGACATCTCTTTTTTTTAAGAATTTATTTAACGGCAGGCGGTGCGGGATACTGATTTCTGATTGTGTAAATATTATCCTTATGTGCCTGGAAATATTTAACAGTCGAAGACCATGCATCAGGATGCCTTTTACCGGTCCGGCTTACAAACTCATCCCAGAACTTATCGAATGCTGCCATATCCTTGGCAGTATACCAATAATTAACATTCCATTCATCACCCCAGCTATGACTGAAATTTCCAAAACTATAGATCATTCCTTCATCTACAAGTTCTTTTAAGATGGGGGCAAAAACCGAATCAGACATTTTATTCACTTTGCCGACATCAGCCATGGATACCATATTAAAGCTTACAACAAGCACTGGTTGTTCATTATTCTGTGCAAAATTATTTTCAGCTATAAAAAGAAGCATAACTATTATTAATAAGAATTTAGATAGCAGTTTCATACAATTACCATTATTTTTAAGATTTTTAAGAATATATTTATTTACGAATTAATATGATTCATTCTTCAGCTTTATCTTTCATTTCAATCTGTATTACTTCGAAAGATTCATCACCAACATTTTCTCCCTGATGAGTTGTTGCCGGCGCCCAGGTAACAAATCCTTTTTTAACATCAAGCGTATCGGTTTTGCCATCAGGATGTGTTAATTTTCCAGCGGCGTCACTTAGAAAAATAACCACTCCTTCAGGATGTGAATGCATTACACCTTTTTCTCCCGGAGCGTAAGTAATTCTTAATACACGCACCTGGTCATTTTCAAATTCAACTTTGTAATGTTTAGGATCTACTTTTACTGCATCCTGTGCAAAACAATATTCGGATAAAAGTATTACCGTAAGTAATACAATCATTTTTAAAAATAACTGTTTCATAACTCACTCCTTTTTTTATATATAATTATTTGTAAGCTCAGATAAGTTGCAGTCATAATCGTTATGACTGCTAGTTAAAACTAAATTCTCTAGAGAGATAATTGATTTATTTATCTTTTATTTCGCCGCCATGGTCGCCGACTAGTATCCACTTCCCATCTTTTTTCATAAGAATATCTGTCCAGCGTCCTCTTTCAGTACTTGGTTTTCCTTCAGAGTTTTCCATCACCTGTGTATAATAATAATGAACATAGGCTAAGTTTCCATTAACCCAGATTTTGGCGGGCTTTATTATATAATATTGTATTTTGCCTTTCTTATTCCAGTAGTTGAAGTACTTGACTGCATCGGCTTTTGAACCGGGCGCTTCATTATTATAAGACCATCCGTTATAAGTGTCATCCCAGTAAGTAAGCATAGTGGATGGGTCATCAGCCATTCCTGCTTCCCAATAAGCCTGCACTCCCTTCCACACGTCCTGCTGTTCGGCACTCCATTCCTGCGCAATGCTGCTGCCGGACAAAATTATCACTGCAAATAATACAGTGAACATTGAAAGTAACTGTTTCATAGAACTTACTCCTATCAGTTTGTTTAAAGATTTATTTATATCTGTTTGAAGATTTATTTATATCTATTATTAAAAACCAGAACACTTTTATACTTCTGAAATAATCCGGAGGCTGAATATTTTTATTTTGCAGGAGGCATACTTGAATTGCCTATATCCCGGTATAATTTCCATTCGCCATTTCGTTGCTGCCATACCACAACATAATTGCCTTTATCGACTAAAGATTTCTTTCCATCTCTAAATTCAACAATTCCTGTTTCAATTATAAAATTTTCATCTCCCATAATATCAGTAGTAGTCAAGGTAATGTCTCTTAGTCCCATATTAATCGTAGATCCCCATCCAGAAATAATATCTTTACCTTTTATAGGCTCACCGGTTGGAAAAAACAATTCAGCATCGGGCCAATAATGAGAACCCAAAGCAACTGAGTCACCATTGCGAAATTCTTCAATAAATTTTGTATTGATACTATCAATAAGTGATTTAGCTTTTTCCTTATCAAAAGCTGCTGCGGTTTTTGTATCGCCTGTTTGCTGCTGGCATCCGGTTGATATTAAAAATGTTATCAGTAAAATCGCAGATGCTGTTTTTAAAATTGTTTGTGCTAGCTGTTTCATATCTCTATTCTCCTTTTTTATTGTATTCTCTTGAAAGCCTCAGAACGGACATTCTTTGATTTACGGACATACCAACACTGTTATCAACTATGCTTTTTACTTCAGGCATTTCAAAGTATTTAACACAATCAGCCATCGAATCAAATTCAAATTCGATAACACGATTGGGGGAGCCGTTAAAATAATTTTCATACGAAGTAATTCGTTTTTCTTCTTTTGGTGTTTGTAGAGTTTTTACTACCGTTTTAACCATATCAAGATATGCAGACTTATTTCCCACACCATAATCAAGTATGGAAACGTATTTAATATTACTTCTCTTTTTCTCTCCGGGATTGTAATCACCCCGTTGTTTTAGTACTACAACATTTCTTACAATGCCATAATCCAATACCTGATCAACGGCATTTCTTATATCAGGATTGTCGAAATATTTTGCTGCATCAAGATTGTTCGTAAATTCAAATTCAACTACACGTGCAGGTGATTCATTAAAATAATTTTCGTATACTGCTAAGGAAACCAGCTCTTCCGGCTTTTGGAGAGTGCTGGTAATTGACTTTGCCCAATCTAAATATGCAGCCTTTCCGCCCATGGGGTAATCAATTAAATAAACATATTTTATACTACCGCTTTGTGCGGTTAGTGAACCGGCAAAAAGAAATAAAGCCGGGAAAAGAAAAAAGAAACTTCTGAAAAGATTTTTTCTGTTAAGCATAACTTCTCCGTTTATATTGTTAATAAAAATTATTTATTTCATTTCCTCAGATGGCGGTGTTATTGTATATCCGAGCTGTTCTAAAAGCGGCACGCGAGGGAAAAGCCGTTATTACTTAGACACCTCTGCAGCCTCTTCTACAAAATAAATTGAAGGCATACCCACGACTCCGGCACTTTTCATTGCTTCTTTTATGCTGTCCGACTGAGCAAACTTTTGAGCATTCTGTAAACTATCCCACTCAAGCAGGACAAAAAGTTCGTTAGGATCATTTGTACTGCGGAATATTTTGCCGCCGCGCGAACCGCCTTGAGAACGCATTGAAGCATGTCCGTCAAAGACAGGTTTGAATTTGTTATAATCCTCAACCTTATGATGAACCAGTAAATACGCCATTGCGTGACTCCTTTTTATTTTGATTTATAATGAATTTATTTTCGATTATTAATTCATCGGTTTTAGCATGATTTCACGTAAATACTTTACTCCGAGAAATTTTCTCATTTCAAATCGTTTAGCCGCAATATCACGTATCTTATCTTCATCCTGCGTCTTATAATGCTTTGTCTGTATTTCTTTCATTTTATCCGAATCACTTTGATTAAAATCAAGAGCATCGCCAAAGTTTTTATAAATAAATACAACAGCTTCTGGTTAACGAAGATTATATTTAATCCCGTTACTAAATAATTTCTTTACTTTTTAACCGGATATACGGTCAGGTGATATTTCCGGAAATTGAGGATAATTTGGGTTTAAAAAATGAAGAAAATAATTGCGGATTAAATTCCAGCAACAAAATGCCCGTTCTTGATAAATTGAATTGATTTTAAGAAAACATAGGATACCCCATTCTTAGAACTTCACCTTAATCTTGGCGGTAAAATCAGATTCCTCTTATTTACATTTAGGCATGAAAACATACGGTTAATTAAATCTATTTCATGTGTACTGAAGCATAGCACTCTCTAATTACTTTTATCCTTGGGGAGATAAGGTTAACCGAAATTTCAGTCAATTGATTAAACAAAAAAGAAAAACCGAAGTTTTAGATTGGTAAAACAGGAACTTTAATGCATATTTTTATAAATCTTATTGAAGTTCTTTAATTTTATTCATAGGTTTCTCAAAGAAAAGTAGTTTAAAATCCACTCTTCTAATAAATCACTCCTCCTGACTACTATTAGCTTTTTAATTTACCGGGGAAGCTATGAGAGGGAAGAAAATACTTCGCTGCGGAATCATTTCTGATCGTTGCGGTGGGAACCAAACTAATGAGGCTGCTCTATATCCTTCAATCCAATTAATCTTTATGCACTTAAACTATTATGTCATTGATTCTCAAAATTATATTCAATGTTTTGAAATAGAAATTGTTAACGATGCCGGCATATAAGAAAACCAGTGAGTTTGAAGAGGCAGAGAAATTAATATTACTCAGGTAATCTTTTACAAATTAAGGGAGTCAAAAATGAATATTGTTAACAAAAAGATTTTCCCCGGTTATTTCAATTTAAAATTCGAAATGATGAGCGACGGCTGGACATATTGGACCGATTCAACTGAAGTGATAGTAACAGGAATTGAGGAAGAAGCCCTACAGCCATTATCGTTTAATCTTGAGCAGAATTATCCGAATCCATTTAACCCAAGTACGAATATCAGATTTCGGATTCCTGCCTCGACGGCAGGCGGGTCGGATTTCGGATTTGTATCCTTAAAAGTCTTTGATATTCTTGGAAATGAAGTTGCCACCTTAGTTAATGAAGAAAAAAAACCGGGAAATTATAAAGTTGAATTTGATGGAAGTAATCTTTCAAGCGGAGTTTATTTCTATCAATTAACGGCAAGCTCTTTTATTCAAACAAAAAAAATGATCCTTCTCCGCTGATTTGGCAATGATCGCCGGATAGGAGATTTTATCAATATATTATCCAAAAAATATAACATAAATATTTTAAGGAAGAATAATTATGAAAAAGCAGTTTATTCTTTTATGTACAATTTTTTTATCTGCAGCTCTTTATTCCCAGGATACTATCTACATAACACCTGGTAATTCGATTCAGGCAGGTATAAATTCAAGAAATGATGGTGATATTGTTATTGTGGAAGATGGATTGTATCACGAGAATATTAATTTTAATGGGAAAGCCATTACAGTTGCCAGCCGTTACTTAATTGACGGACTTGAATCCCATATAACAAATACAATTATTGATGGCTCGCAGCCATCAAATCCCGATAATGGTGCTGTTGTAAGTTTCCTGAATGGT
>JBLNGL010000568.1:0-8217 GCA_050264735.1 Ignavibacteria bacterium
GGATTGCAGGGCTGGATTTCGGTGCCGATGACTTTATTGTCAAGCCTGTAGAAAACCAGGAATTACTGGCGAGAATCAGAACAGGAATTAGGGTGCATAATCTGCAAAATGAATTAAAAAAAATAGAACACGAAAAAGCTCTGCTGGAAATGGCTTGTACAATCGGCCATCAGATCAACAATCCTCTAAGCAGTCTAATGTGCGCCTTAAACAGCATGAAATTTGAGCATTTGAAAGGCGGACAAAATGAAGATTTTGATATTATAGAAAAATCCATTTCCCGGATTAAAAATTTGGCAGCCGATCTGATACATTTAAAAGAACCAAAAATCACAGACTATATTCCCGGAACTACAATGTTAAAACTGTGACAGTTGTAACAGCTAAATTAAATCTGCTTCTTTTCGATAATAAGATAAGGAAGCATAATGTTAAACAAGATAGTAAATATTACTTCGAATCCGGGGTACAAAAATCCAAAGGAAAAGACTCCCTCTTCTCCAAAAAATTTATTTAAAGAAAATACTTCTTCCGATACGGGAGATAAAATAGAATTATCCCCTGCATTGATTTATTTAAAAAAACTGGAGTGGAATTTAAAAGAAGTAAAAGTTTCAGAAGATAAATATTTTATTTCATTTGATTATCAAAATTTTGAATTCAACGCGGGCTTTAATCTCGCTCAAATAAATTCAAACTCTTATATAAACTATAAAATAAAATTTCTATCCCCTTCCCCGTTAGAAGACGGCATAATGTACGATCATTTAAAATTCAAGATCGAGGTTAATCTCTCAATCGGGTTTTATAAGAAGCAGCCGGGTTTCCTGGGAATTATTAATAACAGAGATTCCTCTGCGGAAAGTTTCTTCGATTCCGAGTGCAGAAATTCAATCGGCAACCTCAGATTGTTATTCGGGAAATTGTTCTTAATCTGCTCTGAAAATGTAAATCTTAGATCAGAAATGATAAAGACTCTGGTAGAGGATTCGGCGAAAGATTTAAGAGGGCTGACTAGGATTAATGATCTGCTGATTTTATTCCTGGAAAAATTAACCGGAGAAAAAATATACCACAAAATTCTGCCTCTCAAAAGCAAAGACGATGAAGCCTTAATTCTAATCGATGCGGTAAATATTAATACATCAGACTGACCTTAGATCAGCTACTTCACCTCCTCTGTTTTTAAATTCTTTTAATCTTTTTAGTTTTTACGCCTAACTTCATTTGAGACATTACAATCATTATGATTTTATATTGATACATAGTAGAATCCGCAATATCTTACTTTTATTGAATTTTATAGATTTAGTTAAGTGGCATATACTTTGACTTTTTAAAAGAGTCATTTGTGTCATTTACTCCTTTAAGCGAAAAACTTATGAGCGGCAGTTCCAAATTTATTAGGGTGTGCAAACGATTTCTTTCCTTCTTTTACTACAGTAAACTGAATGAATATTTAACAGAAGGGAATGCCAAAAAAGAGAGCAAAGATTTCCTCGGGGCATTAATCGGATTTAATAAAGCATTAGCATTAAAACCGGGTTCTGCCGATATTTATTTCAATATCGGAATATGCAAAAAAGAACTTGAAGATTATGACGGCGCCCTGCATGCATTTTCCAAGGCGATAGAGAGAAATAAAAATTTTGCGGCAGCATATTTCCAGAGAGCTTCGGTAAAAACCACTATGGGGAAAAACCTGGATGCCGTTACAGACTGTGTTTCGGCAATTGAGCTTGATTCGACTTTGTATGACGCCTATGTTATAATAGGTGATGCTAAACGGAAGCTTGGGAAATACAAAGAAGCGGAAAAAAATTATTCCAGGGCAATTGCAATCAACCCGGCAATTCCCGATCCTTATTTCAAAAGAGCGCATGTAAGAAGAAATTTGGGGAACTTTGAAGGTGCATTAGATGATTTTAACAAATATGTTGATTTGAAACCGGATGCCGAGAAGCTCAGCGTTAATGAAATGATTAGAACTTTATTTAAGAGGGAATTAAAACTGGCAAAATTTCAAGTTTAATAAATTTGATTAATTAAAAGAAAGCTGTAAGAAAAGCCTGCTCTAAACTGCAGGCTTTTTCTATTTTACTTACTGCATCAGCAGCATCTTTTCTGTTTTTCGAATACTCTGCTTTCCATCCACACTTTAGCATTTATTGACTAAAAATAAACTCCTGATAATAAATATTTTGGTTCCCAGGTGATTTCATAATTCCCTTTTTCTTTAAATCCTTCATTTTTAAGAGTTCCATTTCACGATATAAATCCATCGTTTTTCAAAAATAATTTAATTTCTTCGGCTGCATTACGTAAGAAAGAAGGATTTTTGTACTAAATTGAAAAGAGTCAAATTCCTGAAAAAGCACTTGTTTATAATCCTATCTGCAGACCGGCTAAAAAGCTTCTTTCCGCCGCCGGAAAGTATTGATTCCCGATTGCATAAGCTGAATAAAGATTATCAAAAATATTATTTACGTGCAGATATATTTTAGCCGGAGGAAGAGAATCAAATAATTTGAATTCACAGCTTCCTATAAAATCCATAATAAAATAGGCTTCGTTTTTATTATCATCATAACTGACAAATCCAGGATATATGTTTAAATATGATTTTAAGTTTTTATCATAATTATCGGAATAAAAATCTCCCACATATTTCCCGGAAAGCTTAAAATAGAATCCGCTCTCATTAAAACTAATACCGAAGTTTGCTAGAAAGTCCGGGAAACCTGTAATCCTGTTACCTTCGAGCGTTAGTTCAGTAATCTCACTGGTAGTATCGGTTGGATAATATTCAATAAATGTACTCCCCTCTTCAATTTTATTCCGACTATAAGAAGCATTTCCAAATAATTCAAATGAATCTGCAAACTTAAAAGCACCGGAAAATTCAACTCCCTGATGCACTGTACGTTTTGCATTACCGGTTATAGGCTGTCCAAACCGGTCAAGCTGACCGTTTTTTACTATTTCATTATTGAATAGCATATAAAAGAAATTAAGAGACATAGAAATATCAAGTGAATTATATGAAGCTCCGAGCTCGAAGTCATTCATAGTTTCCGGCTTAACAAATGGTTCGTCAAAGTTAAACACACCTGATGAATCCTGCTGAAATTGAGGCGCTGCGCCGCCGCTCGATTCTGCCGCATCATAATAATCTTTTAAGCGGGGTTCGCGCGTTACTCTTGCAAAAGAAAAGAAGGCATTTAATTCCGGGAAAAATTTATAATTAAATCCAAGCCGCGGATTAAAAAACAGATTGCTGATCTGAAAATCTGTTCCTACATATTTTTCATTATATAATCTGTATTTATGATAAGCGATCTGAAGTTCGCCGAGTAAGTTTAAATTTTTATTTAAAGCATATGATTCATTAACAAAACCATTTATAATATCTTTTGATCCGTTATAAAAATAGTAATACCGGTTAATGTCATAATTTGGAGGAAGGTTATTTGCATACTGTATTCTCCCCCAATGGTCTGATTTATGTTTCCGGAATTCTCCGCCTATAATTAATTCACCGTTAGAATGTTTTAAGCTTAAACGCGGTATCCAGCCGTATTGTGTATTTTCAACCGCTGCACGGATTAAAGAATTAACCGGTATAAAAGATGTATCATAACCATCCTGCTTTAATCTGAAATAATCATCATAATAGTAACTAGACCAAGAGGCATCATAATCAAAAAATCCTTCACCCAATACTAAAAATAATGCGGAGTTTAATGTTAGGTAATTATTTAATTGATATTCGTTAAGCAATTCAAAATGAGGCTGAGAAAAATTTTCAATTTCTTCCGGTCTTCTTGGAACAACGTAAACCGTGTTTTTACCGTCATTTGATGTTACGGGATGCATACGGGGAGTATAGCTTACCCAATCAATATTTTCATTCCAGTCAGAATAATTTTCAATTCTTAATTCTTTGTCTTTAATGGCAAATTTAGGAAGACCGAAATAGGCTAAACCGTCTTCAATCGGACCTCCAAAGAAATTTATTTGTGTTGTGAAGTCTTCATCATATCTTACGGCTGACAGATGATATGAACTAAATTTTACATAGGAAAGATTCCTGTAGCCGCTGCTCAATATTTGCGAAATCTTAGCGTGGATAGAATACCGCTCGTCTATTAGTCCGCTTGAAAATTCCGCACTGTATTTCCGTGTATTGTACCTTCCGATTGATAAGGAAAGATTTAATACGGGTTTATTTGAAAAGGAAGATGTAATTAAATTTATTGATCCCCCGATTGAAGGATAACCGGAAATTCCGGAACCTGCACCTCTTTGAACCTGGATTATATCGGTGCTTGCAAGTATATCGGGAAAATCGAGCCAGTATACATTATGATCTTCCGGATCATTTTGGGGAATCCCGTTTATGGAGACAGAGATTCTCCGCTGATCAAATCCTCTGATGCTCAGATAATTGTACCCGATTCCATTCCCGTTTTCCGAATAAAAAGCAGTTGACGGAAGATCGCTGAGAAATTCAGGGATATCCTGAACAGCATAATCTTTTTCAATTTCATTTCTTTGTATTTTATTAAAAACTACAGGTGTTAACCCCTCTTTACCGACTATTGCCTTAACCAGGACAGTCTGTGACGGGATTATTTTAGGTTCCAGTTTAATATTGAAAAAGTTTTTAATATTAATTGAATCAAGTTCAATCCTCTCCGCATTATATCCCAAATAACTTATAACAAGAATTTCCCCGGGTTCTGCCGAAAGTGTGAATTCACCATTGGAATCAGATTCCGTACCGGAACGCTTTCCATTTTCCAAAATAATATTTGCTTTCGGAAGAGGATCCCCGTTATTAAGATCAACAACCTTCCCCTCAATTTGAATTTGAGGCAATAAGGATTGGTTTAAAAACAAAAAAAGAATAAATAAATATTTCATTTCTTCCTCCAAAAAAATAGCCGTTTATTATCCGATCCCTGCATTGCGGGGATGGAGAAACGGCTAAATATTTATCTATTCTCTTTAGCCCGTTTCCCTACGCTGGCATTATCCAGATCAGGTTTTAGGGTTTGATCTCAGCTATCCCGATAAACGGGTTAACACCCCTAACGGCTGCGCCGGCTGAATCACCGGCTCGTTAAAAAATTTTTAAGAACTCCTACAAATTAAATAAAAATTAAATTTTTATTCAACTTTAAGCTTTTGTCCAACCATAATCCTATTACCAGTCATGTCGTTCAACGTCTTCAAAGCTGCAATTGTTACATTATAAAACTTGGCAATAGAATACAAAGTATCTCCCTCTTTCACCTGATGAAAGCGGCCGCTGTCTTTTGATCCTTTCTGCTTCATTTCAAGCACATCATTGACTCTAGCATCGGAATAAATCTTTAATGTTTTGCCGGCAAGAATTTTATTAGTTCTAAGCCTATTCCATTTGCGGATATCGGAAATGGAAACT
Organism: Ignavibacteria bacterium; assembly: GCA_050264735.1. Classification (GTDB taxonomy): domain Bacteria; phylum Bacteroidota; class Ignavibacteria; order Ignavibacteriales; family Ignavibacteriaceae; genus DATKLQ01. Next base: position 5,450 of record JBLNGL010000568.1, read on the forward strand.
CTGTATAATTCGGCGATCTGCCCGATAGAATCACCCTTCTTTACCTTGTAGTAATTTACATTTGCCGAGGTTTTGGAAGTATTATCACCAAGAGAAGAAACATACTCGCTTCCATAAATTTTTAATGATTGACCGGCATAAATTTTATTTTCAGTTAAGCTATTCCAATCCATTATCTGGGCAACAGTTACGCCGTACTTTTCGGCAATCAGGTTTAAGGTTTCCCCGGCTTGTATTTTATGCCTGAATAAACCTGATTTATCTATTTTGTCGGTATCAGCGGAACTATACTGTGCCGATAATTTGTCTGTATATATTTTTAATCTCCTCCCGGAATAAATCTTACTGCCGGTGAGATTATTCCAATCTTTAAGTGAAGCAATATCAACGCCGTACCTGAGCGCTATTGAATTAAGGTTTTCTCCTCTCCTGATTCTGTGATAAACCCAAACATTATCCGATTTGGTTATTGTGTTCTTTGCAGTAGTCTTTTCTATCGGCGTCTGGTTGTCTAAACTTGCATAAAATTCTTTTTTATCTTTATCTACATAGACTGTAAGCGATTGTCCCACAGAAATATTTTGGGTATAAGGAATGTTATTCCAGTTACGGATATTGCTGACTTTGGTATTAAACAGATCGGCAATTCCAAGGAGGTTATCGTTTTTCTTTACCCTGTAAATTACAGCTATAAGGCTATCCGGTGTTGAAGATTGAGCAGGTACAGTAACTTCGGCAACTTCAGTATCAGGAGGCAGATTCAAGTTTTCTTCTTCATTTAAAGTCGAAACAATAGTACCGTCTGTTTCATTTTCTCCGTTACTCGTCATTCCATTTAAAGATAAATAAGGAGAGACATATTCACCAGATCCATTCTCTTCGGCAGTTTCAACATTTGTATTATAGGCAAAACTTTTTTCAGAAAGATTGGCTACCGGGATCTTAAGCTTAACTCCGCGGTATAATTTTGTCTTGACGGAAACATTATTTACATCTGCAAGATCATGCTTTGAAACACCGTAGATCTTTGCGATTTTAGTTAACGTTTCGCCTTTTTTAACAACATGAACTAAATAAGTCTTCCTGGCATAATCAGGAATATTTTCCATTTTGGAGGCTAATAATTCTACAGATCCCTTGGGAATTTTTAACGGGTATCCTCCGGAATAAGAAGCAGGTGTGCAAAGCTGAATAAGCTCCGGATTCATATCCTGCAGAGTCTCAAAAGTAGTTCCAGTACATTCTGCCAGGAAATTAAGATCCAGCGCCTCATTTATTTTATATGTTTCATACTCATATGGATGTTCATATTCAATATTCTCGAAATCATATTTTTGCGGATCCATTGCGATCATACAGACCGCAATATATTGAGGTACATAACTTCTGGTTTCCCTCGGAAGATATCTTCTGACTGACCAGAAATCTCTATGACCCGACCTTCTGATAGCTCTAAGAATTCTACCTTCTCCTGCATTGTATGCGGCAAGAGCTAAATACCAGTTGCCTAAAGAGGTATATAGATCTTTAAGATGCCTGGCAGCTGCACGGGTAGATTTTTCAGGATCTCTTCTTTCATCAAAGTAAAAATCTGACTGGAGACCGTATAATCTGCCTGTGGATTTAATGAACTGCCAAAGTCCCACTGCACTTGCCCAGGACCTGGCAGTCGGGTTCAAACCGCTTTCAACCATGCTTAAATAAACCAATTGCTGAGGAACTCCTTCATCCGAAAAAATTTTTCCCATCATTGGAAAATATTTTCCCGATCTGGAAAGCCAGAGTTCCATATACTTGCGGCCTTTCCCGGTATAATACTCAACCCACTGATCAACATAGGAGTTTACTTCCAGAGGCACATCGGCAGGAATAATAACCGGTTTCGAATCATCAGGTTTTTCTTTCAAACCCTGGAGCTCCGGCATGGATTTTCCCATCCATTCCTCTAATGCAGCAAAAGATACATCAACCGGCAGCTCGGTTAAACCGTCTACTAATTTTTTATAATCTTCAATTATAGAATTCCCCAGATCAACATAGGCTTCATTTTGATCTATTCCCGGATAATAGCTTAGATTATTAATAATTCTTAAAGAAGCTTCATAATTGTTTATAGCTTCCTTGGTATCTTTTTGTTCTTGTTTTGCGAGTGCGGTTACATAAAGCTGGCGGGCTTGCTCGAGCAATTCCGAAACAATACTAGCTTTTTTCACATCATTTCTGGATTTGCTGGAGCTTTCATTTTTCGCTATTTCTTTATTTCCTCCGCAGGAGAGAAAAATAATAGAAAATAAAGAAATGGCCACGACCTGTAGAAGTATCTTAGTCATGCATTCTCCATATTATTTACACTGGGAATATAAGTCTTGATTAAACATTTATCAAGTAAATGATTAGATGATTGAATTAAGTATATGTTAAACAACAACTTATAAATTTAGATAATTAAAAAAAATCGAAAAATAAAAATAAACAGATCTTTTTTTACATAATATCAGGTACATCCTGAATTCAAAAATTTTTTATAAAGGAATATTACCATGCTTCTTTTTAGGATTTTTATCAGCTTTTGTTTTCAGCAAGGTAAATGAATTAATCAATTTTCTTCTTGTTTCATGAGGAAAAATTACGCTGTCTATATATCCCTTTTCAGAGGCAATATATGGATTTGCAAATTTTTCAATATATTCATTTAATTTTTTATTTAATTCCTCCGCCGGAGACAAAGATTTTTCTATTTCCCGCTTAAAAATAATTTCAACAGCACC
>JBLNGL010000569.1:0-2633 GCA_050264735.1 Ignavibacteria bacterium
CCGCAAATCCTGCCTCGTCGCCAGACGGGCACTCAACAACCACTCTGGCATCTCTCCTAACTTGCAAAAATACAATAACTTACGGATTCTCAAATCTACTAAGAAAAAGTATCCAGTGCTATCTCTTTTTTTATCCGTTTTAAGTGGGTGATTTGTCTTTTGGAATTATTGTTCTTGGGAATTTGTTATTTAGTTAATTGTTAATTTTTAATTGTTAATTCTTAATTGTTATAAACTCTGTTTATAAAAAGTGACGACAATACTGCATAGATCATTACAACTAAACCCGGTTGTTGTCATAACTCTTGTGTAAGTAATTCCCTTATCGATGTATGTTGCTGTCCATTTATAATCAGCTATTTGCAGACTATTACAATAACTTGAACCTATAATGCTGCAGTCAATACCATCTGACCAGTCTGATTTGGGAATATTCACCGCCTTTATGCTGTGATAAAAATTTCCTACTTCATTATTATTCTCAATAGTATGAGTCACAGAAATACTATCAATCTTATCATAACTGTTGTTAAAATAAATATCCACAGTCGTATTTATGATACTGTCCTGACGGCTTCCAAAGAAGGTATGATTTTCAACATTTCCATAAACAGGTGCATCAAGTCCATACCCGGCAGAAGTAAATATCTCTGATTCATACGAACCATCGGAACCCGTTTTTTCGGATAAAATGTCATAAAGTGCAAAATGGTTTATGCGGCACATATAATATCCATCTACATTCGGATTTTCATAATCAGTTTTTATTCTAAAATTAAGAGTTATTTCATTATCCCAATTATATGGAGTGGTATAAATGTTATTGCTGACCAAAGCAATTAAACTTTGATTATTCTGCGTCATGGTTTTAATATCTGAAACAACAATCTCATTTTTATTTGAACTTATAAACTCAATAATTTTAGATGATGTGTTATAATTGAATAATGATATGAATCTGTTTTCAGCCCCGGAGATTTTAAAAACTGCTTTGGCATCAGAATTTACTTCAGGGAAAGATAATTGTATATAGGATATCTTTGCAGACAAGTCCTTATAAAGCTGTGCAAAGATATGAGAAGTATCGGAGCCGGAGTTTACCTGGAATCTATCTGACCGGCCGCCGGGCAAGACCCATGTATCGCCGGGAATATGAGCATACACATTTCCAAGAATTAACTCTTTCAAAAAATCCTCCCACCAGTCTTTCGGATGATGCTGGCAAACCGCTTCAACAGGATGCTTTCCATTCTTTATATCATTAAATATTTTAATAATAATTTCTTCTCCGTACTTATTAACTAAATATTTTATTATTGGGGCTCTTCCATAACAAAAGCTATAAAAATTTTCTACTAATTTTCCATTATTATCATATGGACTTACCTGCATTCCATCTAAAGAATAATAGGGAGCTTCCAGAATAGCATCCGAAGTATAGCCAGGTATTTCTGAGAATTTCTCCTCAAACCAGGCTGCAGCAGCTTCGTTTACCCAATGGTGCATAGAAGCCCATCCTGATTTAGTTATTCCGGATCTGGTGTCATAAAGATATTGTATCAGGTGGAAAAACTCGTGTCCGGCAGTGACACGTAATTTTGCTAAATCATTTAATAATTGGGTATTAAACTCGATATAACCATAATTATTTCCAAACCAGGAACATGATGTATACGCGTCTGTTTCCGGACCCAGGTCTTTTATTAATATCTCTACCGGCCAATTAGTTCTTTCGTCATAATTAAACCCCAAGTCTAAGACTTTTTGATAAGCTTCTTCTAAGTAATCTCCTAACCGGATTATGCTGTTTGCTTCTGCATTTATTGGAGAAGTTATTGCAAAATGATTCCCGGGACTTAGGTAATATAGACTATTTACCGATAAAATTATTAAACTTTGCTGATTATCAGCAGATGTTTTTCCTATTACATTCTCTTGCTGCGGAACAGGAATACAGCATGTTAAAACATTATTTGTATCTGTAGAATAAATATGAGAATAAGTTGTTATAATTTTTCCTTCAGTAAAAGTCTCTTGTCCCAAAACTAAAAAATGTTTATCAGCGGTCGATCCATTTGAATATTTAAGGGCGATTTCAATAGCTTTAATGTAATCTGACGGTAAGTTGTCAATTTTATAAGTTTTTGATATCTGATTTTCACCAAATGGTTTTTCGGTTTGAGAAGAATATATTTTAATCTCAGTAGCTGAGGAAAAGCTTGACGAAGGGATATTTATAGTCAGCTCATCTGCTGTAATTTCACCGCCATTAGGACCAATAGTTCCACTACTTATTAAAGTATATTCATCTAAAGTTTTTTCCGGCTCTGTAGGATTGTTTTCGGAACAAGAGATGAAAGTAAGAAAAGAAAAAAAAAGAATTAAGGGATAATGAAGGTAAGCAATGAAAGAAGTCATTTTGTCACCTTTAAAGGTTCAAAAACTTTTTAATGACTGCGGATTAGTTTAAAGGACAATATAGAATTTCTTAAAGATCTAGTAGGCGAGTAAAATCTCAGATATTAAATACGAATAGCGCTAAAATATATTTTGGTATTTGCCCGCTCCAAAACCTCTTTTTAGTATTAGAAAGGTAGGATATTATTACTTCAAAGACAAGGAGACGGGAAGAC
>JBLNGL010000570.1:0-3363 GCA_050264735.1 Ignavibacteria bacterium
TATGGACGTTTATAAATATGAACGGAAAGCCCTGTGCCTGGTTATAAGCAAATCCGAGTATATTGAAAATATGCATGTAGATCTCAACGGCGCAGTTAAAGGAATGATGAATAGCTTAAAAGCTGACGATGATATAACCGGAGTTACCTATAAAACTGCACCTATTTCAAAACATTATTTGACCGGCAGAAAAATTACAGGAAAATTCAAAATGAATGGAAAGGATGCCGTAATTTCTGGCGAACTTTATAAAAGCGGCTCAAGGCTGCTTCAAGTATTGCTGACAAATTTGGATTATCCTGAAAACCATGCGGCTGGAGAAAGAATTATGAATTCAATGAGGATACAGCTGTAACCCGGAAAATTTAATGCAGACTTTAAACCACCATCACTTAAGCAAAAAGTGAGGCCGGAGAATTTCCCATACAATTCTATAAAAATAAACAGCAGTTCATCTAACTATTTTCCAAAAGCCAAAATACGATTAATTTGATTCTTGATAGTATTTTTTATCATGCAATCCAAGAAATTTTTATTTTAATGTATTGCTTGACTAACTTTTAATAAAAATGTCCGACCCATATAAACTTTTCAATAAATACCTGGATCTTTTAAACGTTGATCGCTCGGAACCTTCATTTGAGCTGCTGCGGCAAATTGTAAAAGCACATCTAATTAAAATTCCTTTTGAAAATATCTCCAAGCTGCTTTATAAAAAAAGAGGCATAAATTATATTCCCGACCTAATGACATTTCTTGACGGAATCGAGCAGTATAATTTCGGCGGAACCTGCTATTCAAATAATTATTATCTTTACCTGCTGCTGAAAAATATAGGATTCGATGTAAAGCTTTGCGGCGCCGATATGAAAAATCCGGATGTGCATCTGATCAGCATGGTTAAAATTGCCGGATATGAGTTCATTGCAGATGCCGGCTATGCAGCACCATTCTTTGAACCTCTGCCGAGGAATTTGACGGAAGATTTAATAATCTGGCAGGGAAAAGAGAAATACATCGTGAAACCTCAGAACGAAAACGGAAATACAAAAGTTGAACAATATTATGATAATGAGCTCCGGCATTGGTATACTGCGAAACCTCAGCCGAGAAAAATTGATGAATTCCGGAAAGTAATTGCAGATTCGTATGGAGATAATGCTGCCTTCATGAATGCCCTCCGGATTATCCGCTTTTATGAAAATGGCTTCCGGAGCCTGAGAAATCTTACTCTGATTGAACTAGACGGTCCGGATTATTCAAGTATTGAAATTTCCCGGAATAAGCTTCCTGAAGTTGTAAACGAAAAATTCGGGATGCCGGAAATACTTGTTGTTGAAGCTATTTCAATGCTTAAGGTACTCAGAAGCATCTACGATTAAAAAGATGCGAAAAGCGACCTAAAACACAGCATATCAATTTTGTAAAAAAAAATTCTGCAATAATTAGGCAACCCGGCTTTTTATCTATAAATTTAGGCGTCCGGTAATAGACCGGTTTTTTTATTATTATTTTTTTAGAGGTCTGAAGTGAGTACTAAGTTGTTTGTAGGTTCGCTCCCCTGGTCGATTAACGATCAGATTCTGCAAAATACTTTTGAAGCCCATGGAACAGTTGTTTCAGCAAAAGTAGTAATGGACAGGAGCACAGGAAGATCCAGGGGTTTCGGTTTTGTTGAAATGGAAAATCCGGAAGATGCACAAAAAGCTATAAGGGCATTAAACGATTCAAATCTGCAGGGAAGAAGCATCATCGTTAATGAAGCTAAGCCGCGAAGCTGAAATTTCAGTATTTGAACTCTTGAAAAGCTGCGTTGAACGCAGCTTTTTTTTTGCATCCGCACAATCCTGCCGGCATATTAAAGAAGCCATTCATAAAATATCTGCTTGTCCTGCTTTTTTTTAAAATTAAAAATATTTTATATTTAGGTTTGAAATTTTTTCCATGCTGAAGAAAAAAAGTATAAAAAAGAAAATCCGGCTGCTATTAGTAGAAGATAACCGGCTCCTGCGGGAAGGTCTTACTGTAATGCTGCAAAAGCAGCCTGATATGGATATTGTGGGTACTATCGGAAATGGTGAAAATATCAAAATGATTGTACGGAAAAATAAGCCTGAAATTATAATTCTGGATCTTGGTTTAAGAAGCCGCAGCAGCCTTTATTTGGTGAAGCTGGTTAAAAAGTTTTTCCCCTCTGTAAAAATCATAATGATGGACCTGGTCCCCCTGGAAGCAGAGATTTATGAATTTATTCAGGCAGGTGTATCCGGATTTATACTAAAAGACGCAACAGTAGATGATTTTCTGAAGACAATCCATTCAGTGGCAAAAGGTCTGCAGATTCTGCCTTTAAATTTAACTGGATCACTTTTTTCACAGATAGTGGAACATGCAGTAAGCAGATCAAACCAATCTGCATTAAAAGATTCTGTGCGGATGACAAAGCGTGAAAAGCAGGTGATAGAATTAATTTCAGAAGGACAAACCAATAAAGAAATTGCACAGAACCTTCATTTGTCAACGTACACAGTAAAAAGTCATGTCCATAATATCCTTGAAAAACTTGCATTAAGAACCCGGGTACAGATTGCAAAGTATCTGCATGATTCAATAAGAAAAGGCTCGGCTTCCGAAGAGATTTCATTACTGGAAGAATAGAATTCACCCATCTAAAAATTCATCCTTTTTTCATCCTTTTGTACTATTGATTTTATAATAGCGATGCCCGTATTATCCATCTGGAAAAAAGAAAATTTTCGTGGGAATATAATAAATATGAAGAAAATCCGTTTACTCCTTATTGAAGATAACCGAGTTTTACGGGATGGAATCATGTCCATTCTTAAGCCGTATAAAGATATTCTGATATTTGTCGGGGCCGGCGACAGTAAAAATACCTTGCACAAAATTCACCAGCTGAAACCTACGGTCGTGCTTCTCGACATGGGGCTGCGCAGCCAGAATAGTCTCCATGTAGTTGAAATTTTAAAGAAAGAATTCCATGAAGCTAAAATTATAATAATGGATCTTGCGCCTGTTCAGGCTGATATTCTTCAATATGTTGAAGCCGGGGCCAGCGGTTTTATACTTAAAGATGCATCTCTTAATGAATTATTGGAAACAATACGGACGGTTTCCCAGGGCGCAACAGTTCTTCCTCCGCCTCTAATCGATTCACTATTTTCCCAGATTGTTATCCATGCAGTGGGAACAGGTAAATCAAAATTAAGAAAAGCAGTTCGTATGACAAAACGTGAAAAGGAAGTTATTGAATTTCTTGGTGAAGGATTGAGCAATAAAGAAATTGCACAGAAAATTCATGTGTCCGCTTTTACGGTCAAAAGTCATATCCATAATATTATG
>JBLNGL010000571.1:0-8231 GCA_050264735.1 Ignavibacteria bacterium
TTTCATCCAGGAAAAGGGTTCCGCCGTCTGCTATTTCAAAGTAGCCTTTACGGGTTTCAATTGCTCCCGTAAATGATCCTTTGCGATGGCCGAATAATTCGCTTTCGAGAATACCTTCCGGGATAGCTCCGCAGTTGACGCTGATCAGCGGTTTATCTGCCCTATTGCTGTATCCATGTATTGCCCTGACAAATATCTCTTTCCCTACTCCGCTTTCTCCTGTGATTAAAACCGATATATCGGATTTTGCTACCTGCATGGCAATATCCACCAAATCGTTCAATTCTTTTGAATTGCCGATTATTCCGAATTGTTTTTTAAATTGGTCGATAGTCATTACAGACATCTTGAGTTAGGAAAAAAGTCATATTACTAAGACAAATTTACAATAAAAAAGAATTACAAGTAGTATTGAAGAATAAGAGATTCTGCAAAATAAAATGGGATGGTTTATTTAAAGGAAAAAGCATTTCTAATTCTATAAAAATATCAAAAATTTACCAGAGGGAACCTTCAAGGGTTACAGAACTTAAATAGCCTTTTTAACCTTGAAGGTTAAGGCCATCCCGTCAACTGCAGGAATTATTGCGGATGGAGAGCGGCTTGCCAGGTCTGCAGCTTTAGATTCATCTCCTTCTGTTATGTGTGTTAAATAGAGCTTACCGGCATTTAGTATTTTGAAAGCTTCAAAAATTTCTTCCAAGCTTGCATGAGTAATCTCGCATATCATCAGATCAATCTTTGAATCTTTGAATAGATAAAAATCATCTTTCCCGCCGACGTCTCCGGAGTAAAAAATATTGATTCCGTTTATATTAAAGAGAAAGCTGGAACAGGAAAAGCTCAACTCTTCCTGGCTGGCAAATTCCCTGTATTCCTCCAGATGAGTATTCTGCCGGGTTGTAAAGCTGAAACCTTTAGATAAAGTAACCTCCCGATTATCCTCCAGGAGAAAAAAAAGGATATTGAACTTCAGCTTAGCTGAAAAAAGATAAGAATGATAAATAAATCCGGAAATAAAATTCCTCAAGCTTTTGTGGAGGAAAATTGTAAGATCATTTCCGCGTTTATTCATTTTCATTTGGGTTATAAGTGATGGCAGCCCTGTATAATGATCGGGATGAAGATGTGTAAGAAGTATTCCATCTATTTTATTGCATGAAATATCTGCCGAAAGGAGCGCTCTTGATACACCGTCGCCGGCGTCCACTAAAAGATTATAATTGCCTGCGTTCAGGAGAATGGAAGAGTGATGCCTTTTTAAAGATGCACGCCCGGAGCCTGTACCGATAAATATTAGTCCGGATTTAACAATGCTTACTCTGCCGGTCATTGATTTTCCTTAGAAGCGATGAAATGAAGGATGCTATTGATTTGCTGAAATAACTCTTCCTGAAAGTTTAAACTTGTCATTAACAATTTTTAATTCTTCCGATGCTTCTTTTTCCGTTTTAAATTTTCCAACGTAAACCACTTTAAATGAAGTTCCGGCAACATTTTTTTCCTTAATTTCGGAGAAATAGCCGGATACTAAAAAATCTTTATGCAGCTTGGAGGCATTATCCGGGTTGCTGAATGCGCCGGCTTGGATTGTAAATTTGAAATCATCCTTACTATTCTTCTGTTCGTTAATTTTCTTTTGTCCTGCAATATTCTTCTGTTCCGGATTATTCCGGAGTTCCGCAGTTTCCGATATCTTTTCAATATCGGCGACTGCTCCGGGTTCATCCTTTTCGGGTATGCTGGATTCTGCAAGCTTAATATATGGTGAAGCCGGGTATTTTCTTTTTAGTCTTTTTAGATATTCCCGTGCGGCAAAATATGAACCCCCGGCATAATAATATGCGTATACCCTGAATAATGCATCATCGGCATATTCGCTTTCGGGGTATTTTTTATAGAAATCAAGATATTTGTGGACCGCGTCTGTACCGTCTTCTGTTAAAAGAGCATCGAGGTATATAACCGAAGCGCTTTCAGGATGCTGCTTCTTTAGTTCCGGCAGGCTTCTTATTACTTCCTGCTTCTTCCCGTTTTCAATTTTTTTCAGATAGTAATTTATATCAACATCCTGGGGGAATGATCCCTTCATAGGAATTAATGTAAAGAACGCGGCAATTATTGAAAATTTATATTTCATTTCCTCTTTTATTATGCCAGGGAAGAAAATTATAGGATTTTTTCCGAATCTTTTAGAATCAAGCCGTTAATGAGAATTTGTTCTCGGCATTATTAAGGTGTTCAACATACTCTCCGAATAAAGTTGCATGAGTTGCCCTGTTGATCTTTACTTTTACAAAATCACCCTCTTTTATATTCTCATGCAATGGAATAATTACAATTTTATTTGAATCAGTACGCCCGGCTAAAAATTTATCGGATTTCCTGCTGAATCCTTCCACAAGGATTATCTCCTCTTTTTGAACAAGCTCCTGGTTAATTTCGCAAGAAATTTCTTTCTGAAGCTCTATTATTTCCTGCAGCCGTTTTGTTTTTATTTCATCAGGAACATCATCCTCCATTTTAAATGCCTTCGTTCCTTCGCGTGCGGAATATTTGAACATATATGCGCCGTCATAACGAACATGCTGCATAAGGTCCATAGTCATCAAATGATCTTCATATGTTTCGGTGGGGAATCCGGAAATAATATCTGTAGTAATTGAAACGCCGGGAATTATTTTACGTGCTTTTTCGATAAGGCTGAGATAATGCCCAACAGTATAGGAGCGGTTCATCAGCTTAAGAATCCTATCGGAACCGGATTGTACCGGAAGGTGAATGTAGCTGCACAGGTTCTTGTGGTCTGCTATTGTATAAAGAAGCTTATCCGATAAATCCTGGGGATGAGAAGTTGTAAATCTAATCCTTACATTTCTGTCCACTTCTGCACAGGCGGTTAGAAGGTCCGCAAAATCGTTTTCATTATCTCTGTAAGAATTTACATTTTGACCGAGCAGGGTTACTTCCCGGAATCCTCTTCTGGAAAGCATTTTAATTTCTTCGACAATTGAATGGAGGGGTCTGCTTCTTTCACGTCCCCTTGTAAAAGGCACTACACAGAATGTGCAGAATTTATCGCATCCTCGCATTACAGAGATCCATGCCTGCAGCCCGTCTTCCCTGTACGGTTCAATATCATCGTATGTTTCGGTTCGGGAGAGAATTACTCCAATCCCTTTTTCTCCATGAACCGCATTATCAATAAATTCAGGTACCCGGCGGTATTCATCCGGTCCCACAACAAGATCAACGATTTTCTTGTCTTCAATAAGATCTTTTTTTAATCTTTCAGCCATGCAGCCTAAAATACCCACTACAAGACGGGGATTTTTTTCTTTTAAATTTTTAAAGCTTCCCAATCTGCCGTAAATTCTCTGTTCGGCATTTTCTCTGATACTGCATGTATTCAAAAGAATTACATCAGCTTGTTCGGCATTTTCAGTTATTCCGTAGCCGCCGTTTTTCAGAATTCCTAATACCAGCTCCGTATCAGCTACGTTCATCTGGCAGCCGTAAGTTTCTATATAAATATTGCTTCTGGGCATTCCGATATACTTTTTTCTAAAACATTAATATATGAAATATGAAAAGCGAGTTCAATTGCATTGTTAAGTGTGAAACAGAATTATTTACAGAATTACCTGCCAACGAATTCATGGATACTTTCTTCAAGCAGCCGGTTGAATTCCTCAGATGCATCCCACATTACTACATGACCGGAATCTTCTATAATCTTTGGCTTATAGGAAGGAACATATTTTTTAAATGCTTCGATGTTTGTAGGAGTTTGAGCTGCATTAATCGAAATTACAGGTGCATGCATTTTTTTCAGCGACTCGTTTCGATTGTTATTTTCCCATAAGAAAGCATTATTAAGAGATTCTTTCCACCCAATCCTGGGTACATTAATCATAGCGAGTACTCTTTCAAAGGACTGTTCCTTATTCTTCCTGAAAAAAGGTTTCAATTTTTCCATAGTCGGATTTGCCACTAGATCCATGAAAATGCTGTCCATTAATTTTATTGTTTCAGGTGTTTTATAACTTTCAACATCATGCTGTGTTTCGACAAGAACAACTCCCGAAATACGATCGGGTATTTTATTTTCAGTTTCGATAACTACAGGTCCGCCCAAAGAAAAGCCTACTAATACAACATTATCAAGATCAAGTTTTTCTATTACTGCGGCAACATCGCCGCCAAATGCAGGTACTGTCCAGTTCCGGCGATTATTACCTGATTTCCCGAAGCCGGGGAGATCTACGGCAACGACTTTGTATTTTTTAGAAAAATAGGATACCTGGCTGTCCCAAATGCTGCGATCATTGCTCCAGCCATGGACAAAAACAAGAGCCGGCTTTCCATCTCCCAGCATATCGAAATTAATTTCAACACTATCGGATGACAGCGCAATACCGGAATTTTGCGAATAGCCGGAACGGGTAAGAGTTAAAGCAGCAAATAAAATAAGCAATGAAAAGTTTTTCCGGCTCATTTTATAAGCCTCCATTTTTTGACAATCATAATAATTGTTCAACATTCCCTGAATTATTATCTAAAGCACAATACGGGAAAAGAGAATCGGCGTAAAGAAGGAGCAGAAATTTAGGAAAATACCCAATATTTTCTAAAGGATCATTCTGACAATTCTCAATGCACAATTTTCATTTTGCTTCGACTGGATCAAAATTCAAGAAATGAGAATTGAACATTGTTTGGTGAACATTGAAAATTCTTAGCAAAAACTTTGCTCAGTATGATTCAATTATTTCAATACTGTTTACCGGCAGCAAGGGTAAAGGGCGGCCGTTATTTTTAAATCTGAATTTTAAATCTTCAATAACCTGATTTTTTTCTGGTTCGACATCAATTCCGATTAATCTGGGAGCTATAAGACCAAAATCAATTAATGAAGGTTTCGGATATTCTACAAGTTCATATTCTCCTTTTTTTAAATTTGCCTTTTCTGCAGCAATATTTATTGCATCATAGAGCCCGCCGAGCTTATCGACCAAACCGTTTTCCAATCCTCCCTTACCTGACCAGATCCTTCCTTGTCCGATTTCATTTACTTTACTCTCACTCATTTTCCTTCCGGCGGAAACTTTTCTAACAAAATCTCTGTACATAATATTTATAATTTCGCCCGCTCTTTGTTTTTCATCCTCAAACAAATCTCTATCAGGCAGAACTGCTCCAATCAGAGGCAATGAAAATCCGAATCCAAGCTCAGCACGATCCCCGTACTTTACATAATCGGTCGAGATGCCCAGCATCTCCTTCAGTCCTTTATTATAATACCAGCCGCCGATAACCCCGATAGAGCCTGTGATTGTATTCGGCGAAGCAAGGATTGTGTTTCCATACATTGAAAGCCAGTAACCCCCGGACCCGGCAACGCCTCCCTGGGTAACGATTAAAGGTTTCTTGCGGCTGCATTTCTTTAATGCTTCCGCAACCAGATCGGATGCAAGCGCATCTCCTCCGGGTGACTCCACACGGAACACAACACCTTTTATATTGGAATTTTCCGAAGCAGCATCAACATCTTTGACCAGACTGCGTGCGTTAATCCCTTCATCCATAGCACAGACACCGGCAGCATAAATTACTGCGATTTTCGGCTTTTCTCCCCAGTAGTTATCCGAGGGGAGTTTAAAAAATTCCAGTGAATTCGGATCAACAAAGTTTTTTGATCCCCCCTCCAAATCTTTAATTACATCTTTTATTTCATCCCATCTTCCTTTTACATCTGCCAGGCCAAGCTTTACAGCTTCGTCAGGAAGATATATATATGAATTAACCAGACTGTCAAACTTCTCCGGAGAAATCTTTCTTCCTTCGCAAATATCATTTTTTGCAGTTGAATAAAAATCATTTATTATTTCCTGCCACTGAATGCTGTCTGCCTCACTCATGTTTGTTCTGGAGAAAGTTTCTGACGCGGATTTAAATTTAAAGTACCTTAATTCGGTAAAGCCGATTCCGAATCTCTCAAATGTTCCTTTATAATAATTTCTTCCGAAGAGATACCCTTCGAGGGCAATCATTCCCTGCGGATCAATTACTATTTTATCGGCAGCAGAAGCAAGATGATAACCGTTTATTCCCGTCCTGTCTATATAAACTACGACATGCTTGCCTGCCGATCTAAAATCCTTAAGTTTTTCTCTCAGCTCCCAGATCATTTCGCGGCTTATTTCCAGACCTGAAGTATTTATTGCAATTCCCGAAATTGTCTGATCGTTTTTTGCAGCGTCTATTTGTTCCAGCAGATTTAAAAGTGTTTTGGAATCATCGAAGAAGATATAGCGCTGGTATTTTACTTTTCCCAAAAGATTAAGATCGACATAATTTTTCTTCTGAAAAATGGATGAAAAGAAATTCCGATCATACCCTCCGATTCTGATACCATAAACATTGGAAGCATGAGTTCCGTTTGAATTAAAATCCGGCCGGACAGAAAATCCTAAATTCCCGAGCGAAAGCTGGATTCCGGCATTAAAGCTTTTACCTTCAAAGTATCTTCCGGTAATTCTAACCCCGGGAATTAATTCAAGGGCGGCACCGGCGCTCCAATTAACTGCCGACGGTTCTAAGTCCTTTCCGTAAACATAATCGCCGAATATTGAAACTTTTTCATTCCCAAATGGCCTGACTGCTAAATCAAATGCGCCTTCCCCTTTGCTGTCTATCGGGAAATTGCCAATTAATCCCAGTGATAAATATTTTACGGGTCTGAAAAGAATCCCCGATGTAAAAAGATTAGAGCGGCTGAAAAAATCTATATTCCCGCTTGACCAGCCGTAAGCCAATCCAAAGCTCAATGATGAATTGCCAAGTGCAGTTGATATTTTATAATCCGTTATAGAATTTCCGGAAAACTTTTCATTAACAAATCCGAATCCAAGATGCGGGACTGCAGTAAACAATCCCCACTTGCTGTAATCATCAGTGTTTTGATCCGTTTTTATTTGCGGACTCCAGAATACTTCCAGGTTTATTTTGTCTAGAGCCGAAAGCAGCGCCGGGTTATCGAAACCGTATAATCCGTATTTCATCGCGCCCGGCGATGTAAGCCAAAAAGAATTTTGCCTGTAATAAATCGGGAGTTCATCTCTGTCTGAAGTATTTATTGCGTCCTGAGCAGATAGACAGAAATTTAAAAATATTACCGCCGCCGTAATTAATTTAATCAGCTTCATTAATCGACTCCTTGAATTTGTATTGCATAAGCTAATATAATTTTTTTATTTTTTTATTAAAATTTTATTTGATCAACTTTATTAATAAATTTACATATATTGTTTTAAATATTTTATAATGATAGAGATAAATAATCTTCATAAAAGATTTAATGAAAATTCTGTTTTAAACGGCGTCAGCTTAAAAATAGATTCGGGCGAGACGATTGTTATTGTTGGAAGAAGCGGGTGCGGAAAAAGCGTTCTTATAAAACACGTTGTAGGTCTCCTGTATCCCGATTCGGGATATGTGAAAGTTGAAGATCAAACAGTAAACGAGCTGAGTGAGGAAGAATTATACAAGCTCAGAAGAAAATTCGGATTCCTCTTTCAGGGTGCAGCCCTTTTTGATTCAATGACCGTCGAGGAAAATGTTGCGCTTCCGCTTGTAGAATCGGGACAGGCTTCCGTAATCAGCGGCAACGGATCAAAACAAAAAGAGATATCTAAGCTCATTGAAGAAAAGCTTGAGATGGTTGGTTTGCCGGGGATACAAAAATTAAAACCAGCCGAGCTTTCCGGCGGAATGAAAAAGAGAGTAGGACTTGCCAGGGCGCTGATTACAAATCCCGATTACATTTTTTACGATGAACCCACAACTGGCCTGGATCCGATTATGGCAGATTCGATTGATAATCTGATTAAGGAATTAAGTGAAAAGCTCAGCGTTACTTCGGTTGTAGTTACCCATGATATGTACAGCGTAAAAAATGTAGCCGATAGAGTTGCTATGATGCACGAAGGCAAAATTTATTTTGCGGGTACTCCGCAGCAGTTCATTGATTCCGGCGATAAAGTAATTACGGATTTCATTAAAAGAACGGAGGTTTAAATAAGTAAATACTATATTTTTTATCACAACTCATTACTTTTCTAATATTTAACTTTGATTTTTGGAGGCAGGTGCGAAATTATGAACAAGGTAATAGTTATTGAAGAGAGAAATAAAGCCAGCTTGCTTGAAAAGGCTGTGAGGAAATTTTT
>JBLNGL010000572.1:0-2616 GCA_050264735.1 Ignavibacteria bacterium
TACATACTCTTCAAGTCTTTTCTGGTAACCTCCGAGAGGAAAATACCAATGGGAAGTTTCTTTCAAAACAGGAGTGTCCCCGGTAATTTTACTTTTAGGATTTTTAAGGTCATTAGGTTCATATAAGAATCCGCAGTTTTCACATTCATCCCTGCCCGCTTCTTGATAACCGCAGTTCGGGGACGTGCCTTCAACATAACGGTCGGGCAGAAACATTTTTGCTTTCTTATCATAAAACTGCTGAGTCTTTTTTTCTTTTAAGATTCCCCTATTGTAGAATTCAAGAAAAAATTCTTTTGAAGTTTCATGATGAACGGGCAGACTGGTACGGGAATAAATATCAAAGCTGATTCCGAAACGTTCAAAAGCTTTTTTATTTGCTTCATGGTAGCGGTCTATAATGACCTGGGGTTTTACTTTCTCCTTATCTGCAGTAATCGTAATCGGAACACCATGCTCATCAGAACCGCACAGAAATATAATATCGGCTCCCTTTAAACGTTTATAACGGACATAAATATCCGCCGGCAAATAAGCACCGCTTAAATGCCCGAGGTGAATTGGTCCGTTTGCATAAGGAAGTGCGGAAGTAACTATAATTTTTTCAGACAAGTTATATCGTTTCGTGAAATTTGAATATCAAATATAGCGATTTTCCTCTAAGTAATTAAAGTAATTATTACTGCTATTATAGCTACCTAGATTATAAAATATTGGTCAGCGGCAGTTCAAAAAAATGGACAGTTAAATGGGAAAAACCATCATCTGGTGTTATTATTTTAGGTATGAATTTTTCTTCAATATTGAAGAATAATTCGGGGGTTTTATGAAACCGATTACTTCATGTAAGTTTTTCTTATTCTTAATTCTTATTTCATCTTTTCTTTCAGCAGACTTGTATTCACAAAAAGACCGGTCAGTCAGCAATCCCAATAGGGATAATATACGAGACCGGAAGGATCGGCCGGGGAATAATGATAAAATAACAGATGAAAAAGATGAAAGAAAAGAGCACAAGGGAATTACGATAGATAGACCTGAGCGCCCGGCTCCAGATCCTATTCAACCTAAGCGAAATGATCCCCCTGCTTATAATCCCCCAATTTATAATGCCCCAGTTTATGATCCGCCTGTTTATGATCCGCCTGATTGCGATCCGCCTGATTGCGATCCGCCTGATTGCGATCCGCCTATGCCTAAGCCCCCTGTGGTAATTGATGAACCAATAAATCCAATAATCCTAATCTACAGACCTAAGGAGCCGGAGGAGCCATATGATCCTATAAAAACCGGATTAGCTAAATTAGACGACTTAGATTATTTAGGAGCTTTCCAGGATTTTAATAATGCTATTGAGAACGATACTTCCAATTATAAACTCTATTATTACCGGGGTCTGGCTTTGTTAAAGCTTAAAAATTATATAGAATCGATAAAAGATTTTAATTTCTATCTAAAGTATTTCTTTTATGATATGGAAGGATACTTCCAGCGGGGACTGGCCAAATTTTATTTAAGAGAAAAGATTAATGCATTGGAAGATTTTCAGGCTGCAGCCGAAATGGGTCATAAAATGTCTGCATTTATCATTAAAAATTTTTACTGATTCAATTTGGATGGGAAAAAGCAGCTGTTGTTTGTGGAATTTTCGCCCGGGACTTCAAAAAGCCCTTCTTCAATAAAGAAGCTGCAGGCTAGTCATCAAACAACAGCTTAATGAACGAATAAGGAGCAACTGAATTTCTTACATTGAAACCTTATTGCTGCACACTTTCCAGAGTGTAATTTCAGAAATTTCCGGATCATTTAATCTGAAATCCAAAGCTTCTTTAATAAATGAACCTGTAGGAAGCGAAAATAGAACCTGTGCTTTTAGACGGCTCTTCTGATCGCCTGACGGCAATCCAAGATTTTCATTCGGGAAATCATTTGTCTTTTCAGATGCTGCATGTTTTTTTGTTGTTTTGGATTTCATATAAATACCATTAAAATTATTAAGTCGTAGAAGTTGATTTTCCGTTTTTGTTTTTCTGCATTTTTGCAGATCCAATACTTCTTTTACAACCCTTATGCCAATGGTTATTTATATTTAGTTTCATAAATAATGTAAAATCAATAAGTTCCGGGACTTTACCTTCCAAGAATCTGTCATCTTTCTAAAAAAACGATTCAAAATAGAACAGTTTTTTTATCGGCAAAATTCGGCATTTCACCGAATAATTATTTATAATTTTTCTCATCTTAGCTAAGTTTGAACCAATAAAATTGAAATGGAGAAAAATATGACTGAAAATAGATCTTCTGCAGGAGGAAGAGTCACTTTAGGACTTATTATAATCTTTATCGGAAGTTTATTTTTATTTCATTCCCTTGATTATATAGATTTTAATGTTGCAAGGATATTCTTTTCGTGGCCATTTATTATGTTCCTAGTAGGACTGCTGATAATAGTCAATTCTCATAACAAACTATTTGGGTTAATCCTTTTAGCCATCGGTGGTATTTTTTTATTGCCCCGTATTTTCCCCGATATTGAAATTAACCACGGGGTTATTTTTCCTGTTCTTATAATACTGCTCGGCGTATACATAATTTCAAAGCATAGAATTACATCGA
>JBLNGL010000573.1:0-3679 GCA_050264735.1 Ignavibacteria bacterium
AATAAATATTTTGCCTGAATCTTTTTTGATTGCCCCGGATAGGATTTTCATCAGTGTGGACTTGCCTGCGCCGTTTTCCCCGATAAGACAATGCACTTCTCCCGGGATTAAATCAAAAGAAACATTATCCAAGGCGAGTACACCAGGGTAATGCTTGGATATATTTTCCATGCTTAGGAGATTATGCATATAAATAGATTGTTTTACTTCCTTCTCTTTCTCCTTCTCTTTCTCTTAATCTGAGAGAGAGTAATAGAAAGAGTAAGAGAAAGATTGAGAGAAAGAAAAAAATTTAATTTGTTTTATTCCTTCTTAATTCTTCTTTATCAACAATTCCCACTTCCACAGGAATAAATGGAGGAACAATTTTTCCTTCAAAATGATCTTTAATTGCCTGTATGGTTTTTTCTCCGATCTTTTTAGGATATTGTACGACATCTGCTTTTAAAGGAGAATCATTTAGAATTGCATCTACTGCCGGGGGAGTTGCATCATAGCCGATAATTACAATTCCTTTCCTGTTGAACTGCTTCACAGCATCAAGTGCGCCTAAAGCTGAGTCATCGTTTATTCCGAAAATTCCGTCAAGCCGGGGATTTGACTGCAGTACATCGGCGGTAACCTGCAAAGCCCGGTCGCGTACGCCCTGCCCGTTTACATCCGCAGTAATTTTTATTTCCGGATATTTTGAAAGCTCATCTGTAAATCCCTGCACACGATCTATGACGGATGTAATTGCCGGCTGATTAATGATTGCAACTTTCCCTTTTCCGTTTAATAATTTCGACAAATATTCTGCTGCCTTTTTTCCTCCTTCCACATTATTTGAAGCAATATGGGAAACTACTTCCCCTTCCTGTGCCGCAATATCTGCAGTAAATACAGGGATCCCGGCCTTGTTTGCTTCCTTAATTCCAGCTCCAATTCCCTTCGAATCAACCGGGCAGACAATTATTGCATCGACTTTTCTTGAGATAAAATCTTCGATCTGAGCGATTTGCTTTCCCAAATCCCAATCGGCAGAAGTAATTATCAGACTATAATTATTTTTCCCGGCTTCATCATTTAAACCTTCCTCCAGATCCCGGTAAAAAATATGCTGGCGTGCAAGAAGAGTAACTCCGATTGTTTTTTTGTTTTCTTTTTTTTCTTTTAGTTCACCGCATGAGACTAAAAGAACGGCAGATAAAATAATTATTAGTATTGTACTGGATTTAATTGAACACATAATTCAATCCTTATTAGATGTTTCTACTTGATCAAAATGAAATTATTCAACCTTTTATAATAATTATTCCGTTTATTATTGAAAAACCTTAAAAAATAAAACATAAAAATCATAAGTGATTTATCTCAAATTTATTTACTAAAACTATATAAAGATTAAGGTACTTCTATTTACTCCTTATTTAAAATTCTTAATAGCAACCGGCAATTTATTAAAATAAACTTCAACGGGGTATCTTTATTAAAATTTTAACGCTGTGTTATGAATATCCGCCGATCGGAGGAGGCGGAGCCAAGGTAGTATACGGCTTGTCACAAAGCTTAATTAAGCAGGGACACCAGGTAGATATTGTAACTATGCGATATAAAGATTTGCCTCTCTTCGAAGAACTTGAGAATCTCAGGATATTCAGAATAAAATGCTTAAGACTTAAAAAGTCAGTCTGCACCTGGCCGGAAATGGTTAGTTATATATTTCTTGCACTGCCTAGAATAATCAAGCTTTTACGTCAAAATAGTTATGATATTAACCATACACATTTTATCTATCCTGACGGAATCCTTGCTTATCTGCTAAAAAAAATTTTTAGGAAGCCATATATAATAACTGCTCACGGGTCCGATATTCCCGGATACAATCCGGATAGATTTACATTAATGCATAAATTCATTAAACCGCTGGGGAAAATAATAATGAATAATTCCCAGAGAGTTATAGTCCCAAGCGAAACCCTGGAAAAATTAATCAAAAAAATTTCTCCTAAAATCGGTTGCATAATTATTCCTAACGGAATTAATTTGAATAAGTTCTCAGCAAATGGAAACAGGCAAAGAAAAATATTAGTGGTTTCCCGCTTATTTGAAAGGAAAGGAATTCAATACTTACTGCAGGCACTTACAGGTCTGAAGCACGATTTTGAAGTAAATATTGTAGGCGATGGCCCATATTTGGCAAATTTAAAGAAG
This sequence comes from Ignavibacteria bacterium, assembly GCA_050264735.1. Lineage (GTDB taxonomy): Bacteria > Bacteroidota > Ignavibacteria > Ignavibacteriales > Ignavibacteriaceae > DATKLQ01. The sequence continues at coordinate 2,194 of JBLNGL010000573.1, forward strand.
CTTTCATGTGAAAGGAATCTACACGTGAATTTTTTGGGATACATTGAGAATAATTCAAAAGAGCTGCAAAACCTTTATGAAACTTCTATGATTTTTGTTTTTACGTCCGAAGCTGAAAATTTTCCGGTAGTTCTTCTGGAGGCAATGATTGCCGGTTTAGCAATTATTACCACAAATGATACAGGCTGCGCAGAAGTTGTAGGGGAAAGTGCTGTTCTGGTCGGTTCAAAAAATTCACTGGCAATCAGAGAATCGCTTGAAAAATTAATAGAGAATCCGCAGCTCTGTGCCGAATTAGGGAGAGCTGCCAGAAAAAGAGTCGAAGAGTATTTCGGATGGGATTCCATATCGGGAAAGCACATCAGTCTATATTCGCAGCTGACGTGTTTTGCACCTAAACTCCAAATGCTTGTTCCCCTTTTAACTGTGCTGCTGATGTAATTTAAAATTAGCTGAATGAGAATCTGTTTTATTTCTACAGAAATATTTGCATGGAACAAGTACGGCGGTTTTGGAAAAGCTACCCGCATTCTTGGAAAAGAATTAATAAAAAAAGGGATTGAGGTGTTTGCCGTTGTTCCAAGAAGGAAAAATCAATTGGAATTTGAGGTGCTTGACGGCATAAAGGTTTGGAGCTTTCCAAACTTTAATCCTTTCTCTGCAAAAAAACTTTTTAAAAAATGTGATGCGGATATTTATCATTCCGAGGAACCATCGATGGGAACATTCCTTGCAATGAAAGAAATGCCGCAGAAAATTCATCTAGTGACTTCCAGAGATCCGAAATTTTTTAATGATTGGTTAAATGAATTTATACATCCGTCTTATAATAAAATTCAGGTTCTTGCTAATTATTTATATGAAGATAATTTCCTGGTTAAGAAAACTGTCCGGAATGCAGATAAAGTATTTTGTGCAGCAAGGTTCCTAAATGTAAAAGTTAAAAAAAAATATTCATTGAAAAATGAAGCTTTATTTCTTCCTACACCTGTAGAAGTTCCGCAAAAAAATATTGTTAAATCTGAACAACCTACAATCTGCTATCTAGCAAGATGGGATAGGAGAAAAAGACCCGAACTTTTTTTTAAGCTGGCTGCATCTTTTCCGGACGTTAAATTTATAGCTGTCGGCAAAAGCCGGGATATTAATTACGACAATTACCTAAGAAAGAAGTTTTTAAATTTAAAAAATGTAACTATGACAGGATTTATTAACCAGTTTGAAACCAATAAAATTTCTGAAATTTTAGAACAAAGCTGGATTTTAGTTAATACCGCCGTAAGAGAAGGATTGCCTAACTCCTTTTTAGAAGCATTAGCTCATAAATGTGCAATTTTAAGTTCATTAAATCCTGAAAATGTTACAGAACGTTTTGGCTTTCATGTTAAGGACGGCCGGTTTGAAGAAGGACTTGAAAAATTACTGGAAAATGATGCCTGGAAAAATAAAGGGGACCTCGGTCAAAACTATATAAAAGAAAATTATG
>JBLNGL010000574.1:0-3827 GCA_050264735.1 Ignavibacteria bacterium
AATTTTTCGGCGGAAAGAAATTCGGAATATTGTTCTGTGAACATAAGAATTTTATAAAGCTTTACGATGAAAATAAGGAGTATATCAGCAATTTTAAAATAGAAATTGACCGGAGAAATTCCGCAGTTCCTTTAGCTGATTTAACAAAATTTAATGCAAGAATAGAACCGGGAGCAGTTATCAGGGAGTTCGCAGAGATTGGAGACAACTGCGTTATAATGATGGGTGCGGTAATAAACATAGGTGCAGTGATTGGTGAAAAAACAATGATTGATATGAATGTGGTAGTGGGAGGAAGAGTAATTGTCGGAAAAAACTGTCACATCGGAGCCGGAGCAGTACTAGCCGGAGTGGTGGAGCCGCCAAGTGCAGATCCTGTAATTATTGGGGATAATGTTTTAATTGGAGCAAATGCCGTAATCCTTGAAGGTGTAAAAGTCGGAAATGGAGCTGTAGTGGCCGCAGGTTCAATTGTGGTGAAAGATGTTGAAGATTATACAGTTGTTGCAGGTGTACCGGCAAAAGTCCTGAAAAAAGTTGATGAAAAAACAGAACGCAAAACTCAGCTGGTTCAAGAATTAAGAAACTTATAAGGTGAATGAATTTAATCGTTCAGAAATACGGCGGCAGCTCGGTAGCAGATGCAGACAAAATAATGAAAATCGCAGAGATAATAGCTGCAGTAAAAAAGGAGGCCTACAATGTGGTTGTTGTTGTTTCAGCTATGGGAAAGACAACCAACCAACTAATTGAAATGGCAAATAAGATATCTAAAAATCCTCCCCGGCGTGAAATGGATATGCTTCTGAGTACCGGCGAAAGAGTATCAATGGCAGTATTGTGCATTGCATTAAACGAGCTGGGGATTGATGCAATTTCCCTTACAGGTTCACAGTCGGGGATTATTACTAATGATCGTCATAATGATGCAAGAGTAATTGAAGTAAGACCTTTCCGGGTGCAGGATGAACTTGAAAAAGGAAAAGTAGTTGTAATCGGGGGATTTCAGGGAGTAAGCTACAAAAGAGACATAACAACATTGGGACGCGGAGGTTCGGATACATCTGCAGTAGCGATAGCGGCAGCTTTGAACGCCGAAAGATGCGAGATCTACTCGGACATAGACGGCGTTTACACTTCCGATCCTGCGATGATTAAAGAAGCAAAACATCTTCCGGTTGTTTCCTACCAGCAGATGCAGGAAATGAGCCAGGCTGGTGCCAAAGTGTTGAATGCACAAGCCGTTCAATTTGCTAAAGATGCGCAGATAGCAATTTATGCAAGAAGCACTTTTCAACCTGGGAGAGAAACGGTTGTAAGACAATTATCCCCTGAAATTCCCAGGGGAGTTAAAGCAGTTGTTTATGAAAAAGACATCGTCAGGGTTGTGCTTCATTCAAAACATATAATTGAAAATTTTAACCTCCTTGCAAATTTTTTTGAAGATAAACAGATACCGATAAAGGAATTAAATCTCTCTGAGAGCAGCAATGAGAAATCTAAAGTTTCTTTTATAGTTTCATTAAGCAATGTTTATGCGTGGGAAAGCGTAAAAGAAGAATTAATTAAAATTTTTGGGAAAGAAATTGAATTTAATCAGCAGCTTGGTACAGTTTCTTTAATCGGAGAAGGTTTGAATAGAGACAATACAATTCTTTTAGATACTATAAATCTTTTAAATAAAGAAAAAATCGAAATAAAAGGGATCGCAACTACTTCTTTTCGGATCTCACTTTTGATTAAAAGAGAATTAGTTGAAAGCTGTGTAAAAATCTGTCATAAAAAATGGATTGAAGAATCCATGGAATTACCGGAATAAAATGAATATCGTAGTTCAAAAATACGGAGGCAGTTCTGTTGCAGATACTGAGAGAATAAAAAATGTTGCAAACAGAATCGCCGGGAAAATAAGGGAGGGATCTAAAGTAATTGTTGTTGTTTCCGCAATGGGTAAAACCACAGACAACCTGATTAAACTGGCAAAGGAAATTACTCCGAATCCTGATCCCAGGGAAATGGATATGCTCCTATCAACCGGCGAGCAGGTGTCTGTTTCACTGCTGTCGATTGCTTTATCAGATATGGGCATCAAGAGCAAATCTTTAAATGCATTCCAGGCAGAAATCATTACAACCGGAAATTTCACAAATGCAAGAATAAAGAATTTCAATAAGGAAAAAATATTAAGCTTTATGAATAGTCATGATGTTCTGGCTGTAACAGGTTTCCAGGGAATTACTGAAGACGGGGAGCTGACGACCTTAGGTAGAGGCGGATCAGATACATCGGCAGTTGCACTGGCGGCGGCACTCGGAATTGATTGCGAAATATTCAGTGATGTCGCCGGGATCTATACGGTTGATCCGAAACTTTACCCGGCGGCAAAAAAAGTAAAACAGATTACCTACGATGAAATGCTGGAGATGGCGAGCCTGGGGGCAAAGGTCCTGCACAGCAGGTCGGTGGAGATTGCAAAGAAATTCGGAATTAAAATTTACTGCGGTTCATCTTTTAACAACGAGGAGGGAAGTTACGTGGTCGACGAGAATGAAATAATTGAGCAGCCGGTAGTAACCGGGATGAGCGTTATTGCAAACGAGGCACAGGTAATAATTGATAAGCTTCCTGTGGATTATACCTTAGTCAAAAAATTGTTTGAGAAAACAGCCGAAGCGGGAATGAATGTAGACATGATTTCAATTATTAACCATGAGCAGCACCTTACGATATCTTTTACAATTCTTGAAGAGAGAAAAGAACAGCTTGAATCTGAGCTGAATAAGGTCCTAAGCGAACTTAAAGGATGGAACATCGAATACCACCTGGGATTTATTAAGCTATCTATTGTCGGTATCGGCATGCGTTCCGGGATTGGTGTTGCATACAGGTTTTTTAAAGCTCTTGAGAATATCCCGATAAAACTTGTAACTACCTCAGAAATTAAAATTTCATCTTTAATAGATGAGAATTTCAAGCAGGAAGCAGTTAATGCTTTGGCGAAAGAATTTAATTTATAATTAGAACTTAAGTAAAAGTGAGACTCACCTCGAAGGTGAGTCTCACTTAATTTTAGGCTGCAATTGACAAATAAAATTTTATGTATTAGTTTTGTTGACGAATTATGAAAAATAAAAAGACATATCCAACTACTACTACAATGAAGCCCGCTCCCGGAGGCTGAAGTTGGTTTGATATGTTTAAATTAAATATTAGAAACCGGCTTCAGAAAAAAAGCCGGTTTTTTTTTGCTTAATGTAAACCCGTATCACAGATTAATAGTCTGTGATACGACAAAACTAAATTAAGGACAACAATGAAAATCCTGAAATTCGGCGGTTCCTCAATCGGCAGCCCCGATAGAATAAATAATGTAGTTGAGATAGTAAAAAACTCAAAGAAAGAGAGTGGAAAAATTGCCGTAGTATTTTCGGCCTTCCACGGAATAACCGATAAGCTGATTACATTGAGCAAGCTTGCCGCAAAAGGTGATCAGGCATATTTAGATCTGTGCAAAGAGATTGAAGAGATCCATCTGAATACTATAAAAAAAATAATTTCAGTAAGAAATCAAAGCAGCGTTCTTACAAATGTAAAACTTACACTTAACGAGCTGGAAGATGTAATTCACGGAGTTTATCTTATTAAAGAACTTTCACTTCGTACGCTCGATTTCATCATGAGCTTCGGGGAAAGAATTTCGGCATATATAATTTCAAAAGTATTCGAGGATCGTAATATTGAATCTGAATTCTTGGATTCCCGGGATTTGATAATTACTGATCCAACCTATGGGAGCGCAAGAGTTATTTTTGATCAAACTAATGAAA
>JBLNGL010000575.1:0-5038 GCA_050264735.1 Ignavibacteria bacterium
GAATAATAAATCATTTCCTGCAGAACCATCTAAAGTTACGAACCTGATCAATATGCTTGGAGGAATAAAAGTCAGCAGCGTAGCCGCACAGAGTGAAAGCAAATGGAAAGAATTCAATGTGGATACTTCTGGGACGCGAGTGAAAGTATTCGAGGGGAATGATAACACGCTTGATATGACAATCGGGAAATTCTCTTACCAGCAGCAGTTCAGGTCCATGTCGTCTTATGTTCGCGTCAAGGGAGATAAGAATATTTATGAAGTGAACGGGTTCCTTGAATTTGCATTTAATCAGAAAGCGGATTATTTCAGGAACAGCATTCTGGTTAATGATGATTTCAATAATTGGAAAAGACTGAGTTTCACCTATCCCGACAGCTCTTTCCACCTTGCAAAAGATTCATCAGGCAGATGGTTAATAAATGATCTCAGAGCAGATTCGGCAAAGACAGTAAATTATTTAAGAGTTCTGTCGAATCTTTCCGGTTCCGGATTTATCGATAACCCGGATCAATCACTTCTGAATAAAGCTGCTTATACATTGACAATAGAATCATCTGCGCTAGGCGGAATCAGGTTATCTGCTTTTGTCAATCCGGATCAATTCATAATTCAGTCTTCGCAAAACCCCGATGCATATTTTGATGGAAATGCAAACGCCCTGTGGAAGAAGATATTTGCGGGGAGAAAAGCTTTGATGAAGAAGTAGATTTTAAGTGAGACTCACCTTTAAGGTGAGTCTCACGTATTAATTAGACAATACTCTGCGGATCTATATCATAGAAGAGCTTCACGTCGCGGAATCTTGATTTCTTATTAAATTCCTTAAATGAATCCAGAACCGCTTTCCTCAAAACTGCTCCCCCCGGGTCGGATGCTTTGGTAGATTTAATCAAGATATGGAACCGATAGAAACCTTTCAGCTTAGATAAAATTGCTGCGGTAGGATTTGTAATTTTCAGCCACTTTTTAAACCTGATTAATTCCTTATAAAAATCATTAATTGCTCCGAAAGCTTTTTCTTCCTTTTCATCTTTGGCTTCAACAAGGCAGATCCTGGTAAACGGAGGGAATCCCATTCTTTCGCGGTCTGCAATTTCTTTCTGATAAAAACCATCATAATCATTTTGAACAACCTTCCTGAGAGTAAAATGCTTTTCATTCTGAGTCTGGATAACGACTTCGCTGGAGCCTGCATTTTCGCCGCTCCTTCCGGCTCTGCCGGCAACCTGTGTAAGGAGCTGGAAAGTACGTTCGTCGGCACGGAAGTCGGGCATCCACAAAGAAGTTTCGGCGGAAATAACTCCGACCAGTGTAACCCTAGAAAAATCAAGACCCTTTGAGACCATCTGTGTACCTACGAGTATATCGGTTTCCCCCTTGCTGAATTCAAGAAGCATTTTGCTGAGGGAAAATTTTTTAGATATGGAATCGGAATCGATTCTATTTACGACGGCATCGGGAAAATAATATTCTATTTCGTCTTCCACTTTTTCCGTCCCGGTGCCGAAATGTTTTATATTTAAAGAACCGCAATGGGAACATGAACCGGGTATTTCCCTTGCAAATCCGCAGTAATGGCATTCCATAATATTTTTATTTATATGGAAAACCATCGGTACGGAACAGTTGTTACAGGTTTCAAGCTCTCCGCAGTCATTGCAGTAAATTTGTGTAGAAAATCCTCTCCGGTTTTGAAGAATGATTACCCCTTCATTTTTTACAAGCCTGCTGTTTATTTTTTCCAGGAGTGTTCTGGAAAAAATATTTTCCATTCTCCTCTTTTTTCTTTCCACAATTAAATCAACTAATGTAATTTCAGGAAGCTTTGCATTATCCACGCGTTTAGTAAGCTTCAGAAGATCATACTTTCCGGAGAGTGCATTGTACATGCTTTCAACCGAAGGTGTTGCCGACCCCAGCAGAACGGGACAATTATTTAATTTCCCCAATACAATAGAAGCATCTCTTGCGTTATACTTAGGAATTGTATCGGATTGTTTGTAGCTGGCATCATGCTCCTCATCTACTACAATCAATCCTAAATTCTTTAAAGGTGCAAACAATGCAGATCTTGCCCCAATAACAACTCTTGATTTTCCTTTTAAAACTCTCTTCCATGAATCATATCTTTCTCCCAAGGACATTCTGCTGTGAATAACCGTGACTTCCTCACCGAAATTATTGTAAAGCCTTGAAGTAATTTGAGGTGTAAGGGAAATCTCCGGAACTAAAATCAATGCGGATTTATTATTAGAAATTACTTTTTTAATCAGCTCGATATAAACCTGGGTCTTACCGCTGCCAGTTATTCCGTGCAGCAAAAAAGTTCTAAATTCATTTTGGGTTATACTTTCCGAAACACGTTCCACTGCAGTCATCTGCTCTTGGGAAAGTTCGAATTCCGCAGCTTCTTCCTTATATTCCTCACGGTATTTCCTTTCAACTTCCTTTTCAAAAATCTCTATCAATCCTTTTTTTTCCAGAGAATCAAATGAGGATTTGGAAGATTTTGTTTTTTTAATTATTTCGGAAAGGAGCACAGGCTTTTTTCTTTTAGAAACCAGCTCTAAAAGAACCCTTACCTGCATGGGCGATCTGTTTTCTATCTCGGGAATTACCTGGTAGACTTCGGAAATATTTTTTGAAAGCTTTACAAACCTGGATTTTTTTGCTTTTGCTTTCGGATTTCCGACCTCATCTAGAATTGTAAGGGCGCCTTTTTCTTCAAGAGATCTTAATTGAGAATATATATTTTTTTTCTTTACAAGCTTTTGCAGATAGGATAAAGTAATTTCATCTCTTTCCGACAATTCTTTTAAAAGTTTTCCTTTTAAAGAATTTTTATTTTTTTCTTCCGAAAAAATTCTTGAGCAGAAGTCTCCGTCAATAATTATTTTCCTTTTTGATTCTATTTCCGACCCCTGCGGAACTCCTAACTTTAAAGCTTCTCCGAGGGAACACATGTAGTATTCGGCCACCCACTTGTAAAACCTTAAACTTGCCGGAGTAAAAACAGGGGAATTATCAATTATATCTTTTAACGGTTTTATCTTTCCTGTATCTGCTAGACTCAGATTTTCATTCTTCTGAGAAACATTAATTATAAAACCTGTAAGTATTCTTTTCCCAAAAGGCGCCGCAGCCCGGACTCCGACTTTTGAAAATTCTTCAAGATCACGGGGAATCAAATACGTAAAGTAATTCCGGAATGGAAGAGGGAAAGCTATTTCGGCAAACATTATTCTACCGGTTCAAAATAAGGAGCCAGACTTCTATATTCTCCGTTTTCAAAAGTATTTCCAAGCATTTCAAACCTTAAAACTTTTATGCTTTCGTCCCATAAAATTCTTTTATAATTAGCCGAATGAATTACCTGACCGTTTGTGGATAATATGCTGTCATCAGAAGGAATGGTTAAGAAATGGAATCCTTCTTCAAAAGCAATCCCTTCAACTTTGCTTATATCATTAAAAAGATAGACGATTTTCGCATTAAGTGTATCGTTATTTACGAAAAGCTCTCTTGAAATAATATTTCTTCCGCTTTTTTTAAGAGAATCCAGGAATGCGGTACTTTTTTGATGATATTCAAACAGCTGAGCCTTATCTTCCGTGAATGAAGAAGCATCGGCTGCATCCGAACGGATATCGGAGATTACCAGAGTAGCCGAACTATTTTCTGTATTTATTTCATATGATATTTTATGAAATACCAGGCAGCCGTTCATACCTGCAATTAATAAAGAGAAGAAAAAAAGTTTAAGCAATATTTTCATTTTTACTCCCTCTTTTAATCTAAAAAAATATTTAATAGAAAAACAGAAAGCTTGTTAATCCTCTACAAGGATTTGGATTACTAAACGGATCGATTTCTCTACTCCCTCTTTTGTTAGCCACGAATTACACGAATTAAGATTAAGTACATGCCGGTTCTAATAAAGTAATTGTATGCTCAAGGGTATCGAGTTCAGCTTCAATTCCGAAGGGAAGAGTAAATTTATTTACTATATGCCCGAAGGACATTCCGTAAATTACAGGAATATTCAAATTCATTAATCTATTCATCAGAACTTCCTTCACGGCAAAAGAATTGGCAATGCCGGATTCATCCGGTTTTGGAATACATTCATCGAAAACTCCGAAGACTAAACCGGCGGCTTTTTGAAGCTTCCCTGCCTGCAGCATTTGAGTAAGCATCCTGTCAATTCTATAAGGTTCTTCGCCAACTTCCTCAAAAAAAACTATTTTATTATCATAATCAATGTCGTAGGGTGTCCCTATTAGTGAAACAGCTACGGAAAGATTTCCTCCGATTAATTTTCCTCTTGATTTTCCGCTACGAATCGTAATTAGCTGGTATAACTCATCCTCCTTTTCCGGGACTTCAGGGTTAAACATTGTAAATTTATCCTGCGGATTCATAATTACATTTTTAAAATTATTTATGCTGAACCAGTTATATGTAGAGGTTCCCACAGGACCATGGAAGCAGACCAATCCGGTGTTTTTGTATATTCCAAATAATAAAGTGGTAACATCGCTGTACCCCATAAAAACTTTGGGATTATTTTTAATAGACACATAATCGATAAGAGGCAGAGTTCTTGTACATCCGTATCCGCCTCTTGTGCATATAATCCCTTCGATGTCTTTTCTAGAAAACATTTCATTTAAGTCGGCAGCTCTTTGTTCATCGGTTCCTGCAAAATATCCATCGCGGAGCAGAATTCTATCTGAATAAACAGGTTTTAATTCCAGAGCCTCGAGATTTTTAATTGATTCTTCGAGCTCTTCCCGGGTTATAAAACTGCCCGGGGAAATAAGTCCGACCTTACTCCCTTTTTTTAATCTTGCCGGCTTAATTGCGCTTTGATTATTCTGAATTTTACCGAAGCTTCCTATTGCAGCATAGGGCAGGCTTAAAAAAGCTGCAGCGGGAATCGATTGTATAAATTTTTTCCTTTGCATCACTCCGTTTTTTCATCATATATCAAATGATCGAAAGTTTCACGGCTGCGGACAATCGAAAATTTATT
>JBLNGL010000576.1:0-3191 GCA_050264735.1 Ignavibacteria bacterium
GTTTTGATTTAATAAAAACTCATTGGGGGAAAATACAATAAAGACGGTGCTGCTGTAGCTAAATTCACCGTTCAAATCAATCTGCTTCAATCTGTAGGAAATTTCAGTTGAAGAAATATTATTAATATTATCTATAAAAGAGTATGTATGTTTTTCAGCTGAAGTACCTTGGCCTTCCTTAAAGCCCACTGCGTGCCACTGCCCGGCAGCAGACTTATTTGTAATCTTCCGTTCAATTTCAAAACCCCTGTTATTATTTTCCGATGCAGTTTCCCAATTCAGCAATACATTGCCGTCAATTAGAGCAGCAGTAAAACTTATAAGCTCAACCGGTAATGGTTGTGGAGCTGCAGTAATATTATCAATGCCTAATTGTGCAACTATAGGATCTCCCTGGTAGCCTCCCGTTACACTATGTAATATCCGGAGTTGTGTAACATTATTTAACGTATTGTTAACGTTGTTCCCGCCAGTCAAATCCATTGGTTGAATAGAAAAATTTACAGTTAGCCAACCACTGTTTGCCGGTATAGGTTCTGCATTAATTGTCCAGAAATTTCCCCCTGAACCCAAAAAAGCCAAGCGCAGAAGGAGATCAGTTGTACCAAAATTATTTACATGCATGCTGATTACGGTTACGCCTGCATCAATGTAATTTCCTGTCCACTGTGAGGTATTAAAAGTTATAAACATGCTACCCGGTCCGCTTCCTCCGGTCGAAGTAACCTGTAAAAAATTATCATCATCTCCGCTAGGGCCTCCCCCGGAAATATTGACGGGCGGGTTGGGATTTGGACCCCCGCTCCCCCAGCCTTGTGTAGTACTATCCTCAAAATTATCCCACTGATTTGCTTCAACAGCTTTTAAATTTTGCATATTAATTAGAAAAACAAACAGGACGAACAAGAAATGGAAAATATTCTTCATATTATAATTCCTTATAAAATTGAAAATAAAGGAGAGTATGCTTAATAGTAGTGCTGAATCCGACAAAGTGACAATAAAGCCTCGGCTACCGAGGATTGCTCCTACGCGGATGAAGAACCTTCAAGGATTATTGACCGCAAATTAGGAACTTAAACCTCGAAGATTTTTACCGCAGCAGCATCATTTTCTTCGTGTTTGTAAAAGAACCGGCATCAAGTTTGTAAAAATAAATTCCGCTGCTTACAGGTTCATTAAAGTTATTATCTCCGTTCCACCTGATGCTGTATCTTCCATTCCCTTTTTCTTCATTAATTAGAGTCTTAACTTCCCTTCCGAGAATATCAAAAATCTTCAAATTCACATTTGATGGTTTTACAATTTGAAATGTAATTTCGGTAGAAGGATTGAAGGGATTAGGATAATTCTGCCCGAGAGAATATTCTTTTATTAATTCTTGTGAAGAAGTTTTTATTTCAGAAAGGATACCCTGCTCGGGTGGCGGAAGTTTTACAGTAGTATAAATATGAAATTCACCCGGCTCAAGCGGAATAAGCGCTTGAGTATCTGAAACATTAATGCTGTCGCCGTTGAAGTAATCATACCATGTTCCGGTATTTTGAAATGCCGGATTTATATTTATCGGCTGAACATTAAAGTTACCGATTATAGTTACGTTCATTGAGAGATCAGTAATACTTATTCTTTTCCCCGCTCCGCTCAAACTTGTAGTGAAAGAAGTACTGCGGAATGCATCATAATCTTTTTTCAAATTGATTAAAGCAGAAAATACTTTGTAAAGATTTTCTCTCGCCGGCTGATTAAAATATTCCCATTTGATCGGTTTGTTGCATACCCTGCAGGGATTATCAATTGAAACATCGTAGCCCAGCTCGCCGAACTGCCATATCATTTTCGGACCGGGTATTGTAAAGAAAAATGCGGCTGCTAATTTTATTCTTATCAGTGCAGTACCTAAATCCTTAATATTATAATCTCCGCTTGAATTACCGTACTGGAGATTTTTATACATTAATCTTTCTTCATCGTGACTCTCCATATAAGAAACCAGGTCCGGATTAGTCCACCCCCTTGCTTTATATGAGGCCCATGAAAAATCTGAATTTGTCAGCCATCCCATTGTTGCTTCATTATAATTATAATTTATATTTCCCCAAAGCATCATCCCGTAATCAGATAAAATTTTCTCCTCATTATTCGGGGCAAAATGCTCCAGGATTATGTAAGCCGAAGAATCATAAGCCCAAATACTGTCTGCCATTCTTTTTAAAATATTGATCCTTGACTGATCAAAAGATCCTCCATCGCCGGGAGTATTTGTAAATCCTTTTGTAAAATCAAAGCGAAAACCATCGAATTTATATTCCTGAAGCCAAAACCTATTTACCCTGTCTACAAAATCTTTTGTTGCCTGCTTCTCATGATTGAAATCGTAGCCGAATGAGAATACGGGATTTGGCGACACTACATTAAACCAGGGATTGTTTGCGGCAGGTCGGTTGTTTCCTGAATCCCAATATAATCTCACTAATGGTGACTGTCCATAGGCATGGTTTAAAACCATGTCTAGTATCACTGCAATCCCATTAGAATGGCATGAATCAATAAATCTTTTTAAATCATTTTTAGGACCATAATATTTATCTGCGGCAAGATGAAAGCTTGGATTATACCCCCAGCTCTCATTCCCTTCAAACTCCATTACAGGCATTAATTCTATTGCGTTTATCCCAAGATTTTTTAGATAATCCAGTGTATCAATCAGAGTTTGATAATTATGAGTGGAAACAAAATCCCGGATTAATAATTCATAAATTACCAAATCTGTTTTTGCCGGACGTTCAAATCCGATTGCGTTCCATTCGTAAGGAATCTGATCTGTTTGCAGTACAGATGCAGGCTCTGATGTTTTACCTTCCGGATAAGGTTTGAGATTAGGATAAGTATCACCGGTAATATATTGATCATTCCAAGGATCAAGAACTTTTTCAGAATAGGGATCGCCGACACGTATAATGCCGTCTACTAAATATTGAAAAGCATACTCTTCTCCCGGACTCAAACCGTTTATGGTTAACCACCATACAACATTATTCACATTAATCTCATCCCTTTTCATGTAATAGGCAGTATCAACTTTCCAATCATTAAAATCTCCAAGGACATAAACAAATTCTTTAGCAGGGGCAAATAATGACAGCGTGACTGTTGAGCTATTTATATAGTTAATTCCGTATTGAATTCCG
>JBLNGL010000577.1:0-3958 GCA_050264735.1 Ignavibacteria bacterium
CCAGATTATCGTTTATCCTATATGTTATACGTATCGTCATGTTATCACCTCAAATATAAATGTACAAATACTATGCTAATTCATTTTCGAACATTTTTTTAAAAAATTTATAGGAATACTTTTCAACATTTAAAAAATATTTCAGTTCACCGAATATTTTTTTTCCTTAAAAAAACAATTAGTTTTACTTAAATTTTCGATAATTTTATTATTCGGGACTTTTTGTCCTGATAAGGAGAAGGATTGTGATTATAGCTGTTCCTAAAGAAATTTTTGCTGGAGAAAACAGAGTGGCAGCAACTCCCGAAGTTGCTCAAAAATTGTTAAAGCTTGGATATGAGATACATATTCAGAAAAATGCCGGAATTAAGGCTGGTTTTCTCGATGCAAAGTACCTGGAAGCCGGAGCTAAAATCATTGAAAATCCGGTAGAATTATTTTCTTCCGCTGATATTATCTTAAAAGTGCAGCGTCCGGCTGATAATTCGCAATTAAGTGCCGAGGAAATCAAATCTCTAAACGAAAACAAAAATGAAATAGATCTATTTAAACCCGGTTCTTTATTGATAACCTTTTTATATCCCTTAAACTTTCCGGAAATTGCAAAACATTGCGCACAAAAAGGAATTAATGTTATTTCAATGGATATGATTCCTAGAACTACGCTTGCCCAAAAAATGGATGCTTTAAGTTCCCAGGCAAATATTGCCGGATATAAAAGTGTAATTATGTGTGCTAATGAACTTGGGAAAATTTTCCCTCTTTTAATGACCGCAGCAGGTACCATATCACCTGCAAAAGTTGTTATAATGGGAGCAGGTGTTGCAGGGTTGCAGGCCCTCGGAACCGCAAGAAGATTGGGAGCCGTGGTTGAAGTTTCTGATGTTCGTCCTGCGGTTAAAGAAGAAGTCCAATCTCTCGGCGGAAAATTTATTGAGGTTCAAACCGATGCAGGCATGCAGGATGCCGGAGGTTATGCAAAAGAGGCTTCGGAAGAATTTTTAAGAAAGCAGAAAGAATTAATTTTTAAACATATCACTCAAGCCGATATTGTAATTACAACTGCTTTAGTGCCGGGTAAAAAAGCCCCGGTTCTCGTTACCGAAGAAATGATTAAAAATATGAGACCTGGAAGTGTTGTACTTGATATGGCTGTCGAATTCGGAGGGAACTGCGAATTAAGTGAAAAAGGAAAAACTGTTAAAAAGCATGGAGTAGCGATTATCGGCGAGCCCAACCTTCCAAGCTTGGTACCTACACATTCGAGCGAAATGTATGCAAAAAATCTCTTGGCGCTTGTTTCATACATAACCAAGGAGGGTAAATTAGAACTAGATACCCAGAATGAAATATTAAAAGGGGCGCTGATAACTTATAACGGGGAAGTAATTAATCAAAGAATTAAAGATTTAATCAAATAAAGATTTAGAACAGGAGATATTATGTTCAGCCGCATTAAAAGACTTTTGTTAATAATTCTTATCTTTTTATACAGCCCGGTTTTTTCTGCTGACAACGGAACTCCGCAATCAACTGATTTCTTTTCAATGATTTTTGTATTTATGCTGGCCACATTTATCGGTTTGGGAGTCATTACAAGGGTATCGCGCCTGCTGCATACGCCTTTAATGTCTATTACCAATGCTATTTCGGCAATTGCGGTTGTAGGTTCATTAATTCTTACAGGCAGCGATTATCCAGATTACATTACCTTGCTTGGAGCTGTTGCACTGTTTGCGTCGATGACTAATATTGTAAGCGGCTTCCTTATAACAGACCGCATGTTAAAGATGTTTAAATCTCCCTCAAAAACTGCAAGGGGTGAGAAAACAAAGGGGGATAAAATATCATGATTTATGCTATCGTTCAATCCGCTTATATACTCTCTACTGCCTTATTTGTTTTCTCCCTTACTTGGATGAAAGATCCGAAAACTGCCAGAAGAGGAGTCTTTGCCGGTGTAGCTGCAATGATTATTGCTATTGTCAGCACTTTAATTGAACCCGGAATTGTTAACTGGGAATGGATAGCCATAGCGATTGCGTTTGGCTTTATAGTCGGTATTCCTTTGTCTCGGGTTCCGCTTACTGCCGTACCGCAGCGGACTGCTTTGTCTCATTCATTCGGCGGACTTGCTGCAGGTCTGGTCGGAACAGCCAAATTTTATCTCTGGTTTGATGAAGGTCCGGAAAATTTAACCTCTTTTAGAATGATAGCTATAGTTGTGGAGATTATTTTGGGCTATTTGACCTTTACAGGGAGTCTTATGGCTGCAGGGAAACTTCAGGAAGTTAAATGGATCCCGCAGAGGCCTGTAACTTATCGCGGTCAAAACTTTATTAATATAGGTTTGTTGTCTATTGCAGTTATCATGGGAATTTTATTGATTCTCAACCCGATTCAATTTGTTTTTCTCTTTCCTGCAATCATAATCCTTGCACTTTTTTTTGGGATTCTGCTGATTATTCCAATCGGCGGCGCCGATATGCCGACTGTTATATCTCTTCTTAATTCTTATGCCGGTCTTTCGGCAGTGGCAATGGGTTTTGTTTTGGACAATAAACTTTTAGTTACCGCAGGCGCTTTAGACGGATCATCCGGATTAATTCTTTCCATAATAATGTGCAGGGCAATGAACCGCTCATTTACTAATGTTCTATTCGGTGCTTTCGGCCAGGTGCAAAAAAGTACCGGGGTAGCTGAACAGCGTACAGTGAAAACTGAAACAACTGAAGGTGCGTCCCAGATTCTGGATCAGGCTAGTTCTGTTGTAATTATTCCTGGCTACGGAATGGCGGTGGCACAGGCTCAATACCGTATACGCGAATTGTATGATTTGCTGAGTAAGTCCGGAGTAGATGTGAAGTTTGCAATTCATCCGGTTGCCGGAAGAATGCCCGGACATATGAATGTCCTTTTAGCCGAAGCGAATATTCCTTATGAAAAATTAGTGGAAATGGATGACATAAACCCGGATATGCCGCAGGTGGACGTTGCGCTTGTAATCGGCGCCAACGATGTTGTGAATCCTGCAGCACGGCACGATAAAAACAGTCCTATATACGGAATGCCGATTATTAATGCGGATAAAGCTAAAATGTGTTTTGCAATTAAGCGTACTATGAATCCCGGATTTGCAGGAATTGAAAATGAATTATATTATGCAGATCATACATTCATGCTTTTTGGAGACGCAAAAGCCGTAATCGGAGAAGTGGTAAAACAGCTTTCAGCCGATTCGGTTGAAGCTGGGAGGTAAAAATAATTTAACCGGGCCTATATTTTCCGGCTGTTAAATTATCTTCTAATCCATTACTTTTCTTGTATGAATAAAACAATTATTATCTTCTTTTTCATCACCCTCCCTTTGTACAGCCAGAATTATCAAAGCAATAACCGGTCTGTTCTTCAAGCAGGATCATTTTCAATTAATATTGAGAATAATCTGGTCAAAGCTTTTAATGAGACAGGGGAAAATGTATTCCGGGAAAAATTTGTTCATCCGTCCGGAATGATTTCCGACCTTGATTCAGACGGAATTGATGAATACATTATTATCGATTCGAGTTCATCTAAAGGAGAGCCTTCTTATAAAATTTACATTTATAACACTGTAGATTCTTTTTACCTTGTTGATTCAATAGACTCGGGCAGAACACCTCCATATTTCCAGATTGATGATCAAACAGATGAAGTAACATTAGTAACCGGAAATCCTGATTTTGACAGGTATAACATGAAACCGGAATTTTTCTTCAGCCCGCTGAATTGCTGGAAGTATGAAAGCTCCCAAGTTTTCTTAAATAATGAAGAGATGTTTGAATTGCTTTTGACCGAAAATGAAAATATAATTGAATTTATGGAGGGTTACAGCCGGGGTTCCGACAGCTGCACCTTTACAAAAGAAATTTTGGGAGCGGTTACTTCGGCTTATGCGAATTATGTAAATGCCGGGGAG
>JBLNGL010000578.1:0-3646 GCA_050264735.1 Ignavibacteria bacterium
CTGCACAAAACGGCGACTGCTATGACCGGGCAAAAGTCCGGGTTGAAGAAATGAGACAAAGCCTTAGAATTATCGAGCAGTGCATGAAAAATATGCCCTCCGGTCCATTTAAATCCAGGCACCCGCTTGCTACTCCTCCTGAAAAAGCCAAGACAATGAAGGATATTGAAACTCTCATTACTCATTTTTTAAATGTAAGCTGGGGCCCGGTTATTCCCCCCGGAGAAGCAATGGTACCCATTGAAGCAACAAAAGGAAATATGGGTTACTATTTAATCAGTGACGGGAATACTTCACCATATCGTGTACGCATTAGAACTCCTTCTTTCACTCACACTCAAATGGTGCCGTATATCAGCAGGGGGTACACTATAGCAGATCTGCTTTCTATTCTGGGAAGCATTGATTTTGTATTAGCAGATATTGACAGATAAAATTTGCAGGGCGAGGCGAAGCTTCGTCTAAATTTAATAGAAAAGAAAAAATGCTCAGCAAGCAAGAAAAAATAGAAATAGAAGCACATTTAAAAGAATATCCGTACAAGCAAGCTGCTTGTATTGAAGCGCTCAAAGTGGTTCAGAAACACCGCAGGTGGGTTTCCGACGACGGAGTAAAAGCAGTGGCGGAAATTCTGGAAATGACTCCTCATGAAGTGGACAGCATTGCCACTTTTTATAATTTAATCTACAGAAAGCCTGTAGGACGGCATGTTATTCTTCTGTGCGACAGCGTCAGCTGCTGGGTAATGGGTTATGAAAAAATATTAGAACACTTCAAGAATAAATTTGGAATTTCATTCGGAGAAACTACTGCCGATGATCGCTTTACGCTGCTGCCTGTACCTTGCCTGGGAACCTGCGATCATGCCCCTGCACTTATGATTGATAATGATCTTTATAGAGATTTAAAAACCGAAACATTAGATGATATTCTGGAAGATTACAAATAAATGGAAAGACCTTTAACAAAAAATATCCGTTCCGGCGAGCCGCCTATGAATCTGAAGGAGTACGAACGTGCAGGAGGGTATCAGTCGGTGAAAAAAAGTTTAAAGGAATTTCAATCCAAAGAAATCACAAAGATTGTCCAGGACTCAAATTTAAAAGGGAGAGGCGGGGCGGGATTCAATACCGGAATGAAATGGAGCTTCGTTCCCATGAACAGCGGAATTCAGCAGAAATATCTTGTAGCAAATGCCGACGAAATGGAACCTGGAGCGTTCAAGGATAGGATTCTTCTTGAGGGAGATCCTCATTTATTAATTGAGGGAATGATTGTTAGCGCTTATGCAATCCAGGCGTCCATCGGATATATTTTTATCAGAGGAGAATATAAAGAAGCCGCTAAGATATTGGAGAAAGCTTTATCTGAAGCATATGCAGCCGGTTATTTGGGAAAGAACATACTGGGATCTGAATTCAGTTTTGACCTGCATATACATACGAGTGTCGGAAGATATATGTGCGGCGAAGAAACAGGGCTTTTGAATTCACTTGAAGGGAAGAGAGCTACTCCAAGAGCCAAACCGCCTTTTCCGCAGGTAAGCGGATTATTCGGTAAACCGACTATTGTGAATAATGTAGAAACGCTTTGCAATATACCGCATATCGTAAATAACGGTGCAGCCTGGTTTAAAAGCTTAAGCTTAACGGATGACGGCGGAACAAAAATATATGGAGCCAGCGGGAAAGTAAAAAAGCCTGGGGCCTGGGAACTGCCGATGGGAACTCCCATGCGTGAATTGCTCGAAGTTCATGCAGGCGGAATGCAGGATGGATTAATATTCAAAGGAGCACTTCCGGGAGGGGCCTCAACCGATTTTTTGGTTGAAGAACACCTTGATGTAAAAATGGATTTTGTGAATTTAATGAAGGTCGGCAGCAGACTCGGAACCGGCACTATGATCGTACTTGATGATAAAACTTGCCCGGTAGCATTTGTACATAATATGGAACGGTTCTTTGCACAGGAGTCGTGCGGCTGGTGCACCCCCTGCAGAGACGGATTGCCGTGGGTTGAAAAACTTTTGAGAGTAATTGAAAATGGAGACGGAACAGAAGAAGATATTGATCTCCTTGCTTTCCATACAAAATATTTGTCGCCGGGAAATACATTCTGCGCGCTTGCACCGGGTGCAATGGAACCGCTGCAGAGCGCATTAAAATATTTTATGGATGATTTTAAGAAACACATTACCATGAGAGGATGTCCATGGAGGCATTAATTGGCTAAAATTACAATAGACGGCAAAATTTATGAAGTTAATCCGAAGAAAAATCTGCTGGAGGCTTGTCTTTCATTAGGATTGAATCTGCCGTATTTCTGCTGGCATCCTGAATTGGGTTCGGTCGGAGCATGCCGTCAATGTGCAGTGATAAGGTACCGCGATGAAAAAGATACAAAGGGGAGATTGGTAATGGCCTGCATGGAACCGATCCAGGAAAATATGATAATTTCAATTAAAGATACGGAAGCAAAAAGCTTCAGGGAAAATGTTATTGAATGGCTGATGACCAATCATCCGCACGACTGCCCGGTCTGCGATGAGGGAGGAGAATGCCACCTGCAGGATATGACGGTAATGACCGGGCATTCATACAGAAGATTTAAGTTTAAAAAACGGACATACAGAAATCAATACCTTGGTCCTCTTGTTAATCATGAAATGAACCGCTGCATACAATGCTACCGGTGCGTCAGGTTCTACAAGGATTATGCAGGCGGCAAAGATCTGGATGTATTTGCAGTGCATAATCATGTGTATTTCGGCAGGCATGAAGACGGGATACTAGAAAATGAATTCAGCGGAAACCTTGTGGAAGTTTGTCCTACCGGAGTCTTTACCGATAAAACCTTGAAAAAAAATTATACTAGGAAATGGGATCTGACTAATGCCCCCAGCATATGTCATCAATGCAGCCTGGGCTGCAACATCATTGCCGCTGAGCGTTATGGAAAACTCAGAAGGATTCTGAGCCGTTATAACGGCAAGGTTAACGGCTATTTTATCTGCGATAGGGGAAGATTCGGTTATGAATATGTTAATCATCCAAAAAGATTCAGGCATCCGCTAATCAGGAATAAGCAGAACGGAAATTTTGATGAAACAGAGAAATCTGCCATTTTAAAATCAATTAAAGAGATTATCAGCAAAAAAAATATCGCGGGCATTGGTTCGCCGAGAGCATCTCTTGAATCAAATTATACATTAATGAAGCTTGCCGGTAACGAAAATTTCTATCATGGAGTTTCCGAAAAAGAATACAGCCTGGTGAATAGGGTAATTGATATACTGAAAAATATCCCTGTAAGGACTCCTTCACAGAGAGAGATTGAGCTTGCAGATGCAGTTTTGATTGTAGGTGAAGATATCACTAATACTGCTCCCATGCTGGCTCTGGCAGTCAGACAAGCCGCTAAGAATATCCGTGTTAAGTTAGGAGAAAAAGTAAACATTCAGGAATGGAATGATGCTGCAATCAGGGAACTGGCACAGGATTCTAAATCCCCTGTCTATCTCTTAGCCTCACATCCAACAAAATTAGATGATATTGCAAAAAGCATTTATTTCGGCACTCCTGATGAAATATCCAGGATGGCATTTGCTGCTGCAAATATTATTAACAGTAATGCCCCTTCAGTTTCA
>JBLNGL010000579.1:0-7294 GCA_050264735.1 Ignavibacteria bacterium
CGTTCCATCTCAGGAAAATATTTTTTATGCAGCTGAAGTACGCGTACTTTACCTACTGCATAAGAAGCACCGGGGGCTTTTTTCATCCTTGAGTACGGCAGCAGCCCGCCTATACCTCCGGCAAGATTATTATTCTCGAAACAGAAGTAATAAACCAGCCGGCCATTTATGTCCATATAAAAATAAACTTTTCCTTCCAAAAGAATCCACATTACATCAATGGGATCGCCGGTTTTGAAAATTAAATGTCCATCCTCATACTCAAAATAATCTGAATGGTCCAAAATCCATTTAAGATGTTCATCAGGCAGATCCTGCAGGGCAATTACTTTTTTTAATTCTTCAATTGTTACAGATTGGTTCATTACAGCTAAAAATGAATCTATTATATTTATAACTAAAACTTGGGAGTTTTTACCTTTTAAGTCGTAATAATAGAAAGGAATCTGGTACCACCGGAAATTGGATAATATGATCCATTTTAATTTAGCTTATTAAAAAAAATATTAATGTGTCCGGGATAATACCAAGCCTTAGCTCGGCTATTTACGGATCTAAAAAAGCTGACGGTTAAAACTCTGCAAGAGTAAAACGAGGTGAAGCGAAAGCAATGCAAGTAAGATTTGGTGGAGGCGGCGGGCTAAGTGAAAATTATACTCTTGTAAACATTAGAAATTCTCAGTAACCAATAGTGAACAATAGAAGGTCAATTATTCCGGTATGAGGTTGTTCAGAGACTTCTTTATATAGTACAGATTAATCTTTTTTTCAATTCCGGATTTCATTTTCCACTAATTTTATTTTTTTATCATTTATTATTTCAACACGGCACTAATAGTTGCAATTGCATCAGTTAATCCCTGCGAACTTACTTTTAGCTTAATATCACCAGCATCTTTAGTACTTCGGATTACAACAAGGGCTCGACCATTCCATGCTTTGCGTGTTGTGCTAACATATCGATCAACATCTTTAAGATTGGCATTATCTACACCGGCAATTACTCCTGGCCCACTGATATCGAACTGCAATTGATTTTGTGCAGTCGGCTGCAGGATTTCATTTTTGTCAGTTATTTCAATTGTAACAAAAGATAAATCCTGACCATCAGCAGAAATTCTTGTTTGGTCTGGTATTAGCTTAATTTTGACTGCCCTACCGGATGTCTGCAAAATGGTTGATTCCATTTCTTTTTCATCCATTACACCAACAGCTTTTATTAAGCCAGGCGCATAAGGTACATTAAATGTTGCTTTATACTGCTGATCTTCTGTGATAGCTTGTTCGCCAAGGAGTTTTTTATTTAAGTAAACCCTGATCTTTGGATATTTGGAATAAACCTCAACCTGAATATCTTTTCCTTCGTAACCGGGCCAGGTCCAGCTTTCCCAGGTTGGCCAAACAGACCATCGTGTTTCTTTGATTTCACCATTATCGGGGACCGGTTCCTTAACAGCCATGTAGATTTTCTCAGAGTCATTCCACAATATATTACGATAGTGAGAAATGGGTTTTCTCCAGCCAATCAAATCAATATCGCCGCAGTAAGCACCATGCCAGGGATATAAGTCGGCTTCCCAGTGTTCGCCTTTAGTCTCGCCCGGATAGTAGTAACGACCAATGCCCGACTCACCTAAATAATCCATTGCAGTCCAAACAAAATCGCCTATAATGTAATTATGGTTCTGTACCAACCTCCAATTGGAGAAAGCATCTCTTGGATATGATTCTGTTTGAACAATAATCCTGGAAGGAACTCTTTCATGATCTGCCTGTGCATGATGCAACTGATAGTTATAGCCGCCGATATCATGTGTTGCAAATAGGGGATCGAATATTTCCCAATCTGTATCCCATGTTGTCATAGCTGAGGTTACCGGTCGTGAGGGATCAATTTTACGGATACAATCTGCGAGCATTTTTGCAGTCTCAACAGCTTCAGGATTCTTCCTCTCGATTATTTCGTTACCCGTGCTCCAGATAATAATCGAAGGATGGTTACGGTCACGCAGCACCATAGCTTCGACATCGCGCTGCCACCAGTCATCAAAAATCTTTGCATAATCGTGAGGCGTTTTATTTTCTTTCCAGCCGTCAAACGCCTCGTCAATAACCATTATTCCCAACCTGTCGCATGCATCTAAAAATGCTTCCGATGGCGGATTATGCGAGGTGCGAATTGCATTAAATCCTGCTGACTTAAGCAGCTCGACCCGGCGTTCTTCGGCACGGTTAAGAGCTGCAGCACCTAAACAACCATTGTCGTGATGTACGCAGCCCCCGTTTATCTTCACAGTTTTTCCATTAAGCTCAAAACCATTCTCAACAGAGAATTTTATCGATCGTATGCCAAAGGGAGTTCTGGTAAAGTCAATTATCTTGTCATCCTTTAATACTTGTACCTTTGCCTGGTAAAGATGTGGAGTTTCGGGAGCCCATAACAAAGGATTTGATACGGTTATAATCTGGTTAATTTCCTTTTCGCTGTTTGCCGAAAGTTCTACACCTAATTGATTGTCTCCCGCAATGTCAGTATTTACACCTACAAGCTGAGTCTTGAGAATGATGTTTTGAGTAAGGTCCGTTTCGTTCCTTAGCAGGGTTTTTATGTAAACAGCTGCTTTCTCGTGAGACACCTCAGGGGTTGTAATCCCAACACCCCAATTTGCAATATGTATTGGATTAGTTACAATCATCCAAACGTGCCGATAGATTCCGGAACCGCTATACCAGCGGCAGTTAATTTGCTTTGAGTTGTCTACCTTTACAGATAAAATATTTTCCTTATTGAAATCCAAATAAGGAGTGAGATCAATACTAAACGATGTATAGCCGTATGGATGCACCCCAAGAGATTTTCCATTAATAAAAACCTCAGCATTCATATAAATGCCTTCAAAATAAATTGAAACATTTTTATCCTTCCATGCAGAGGGAACAATAAAAGACTTTCTGTACCAACCTACACCTGCAGGAAAGTATCCGCCGGCACCACCCATCGGATTTTTCGGATCTAATTTACCTTCTATGCTCCAATCATGCGGTAAGTCGAGATTTCGCCATGTTTTATCATCAAAATCTAAGGCACTTGCGGATGGAGAATCTCCCAAAAAGAATTTCCAATTGTAATCGAAAAACTGTTTACGCTGAATGTTTTCCTGCGCCTTGATGTTCATAGAACAGCCTATTAAAAGTATTATCGATATTGATAGAGGTTTTAAAGATTTCAACATGATACTTACGAAGCTATTTGCACACTATAAGTTAACCAAAACTTTTTTCCCATTATAAACCACTACCTTATTGTATTTTTCAACTACTTCTTACCCTGCACCATTACCCTTGTTAACCATTACGATATTGAATTTCCGTTCATTGAGCATTCCAGGAAAAGAACCTTTTCGATTGCTGATACTCAAAAATTTTTTTGCGTCATCCCAATTAAAAGTAATTGTGGAATACGCACCTTTCTCATAATTATAATTGTCATTTTCGTCTTCATATAATGTAAACTCTCCATCTGAACCGGGATAGATTCGTATTTCAAGATTATCCCAGCTCTTTTCAGCTGCATATTGTACTTCAGGACCTACCGGAATTATTGAACCGGCTTTAATGAATAATGGAATTCTATATAAAGGTGCAGCTGTGTTTACTGTTTGTCCTCCATCAAAGCGCCTGCCGGTCCAGAAGTCATACCAAGCTGCTGGTTTCGGTAAATAAACATTCCACTCTTTAATATCAGGTTCAGTAACAGGAGCTACTAAAAAGGATTTCCC
Organism: Ignavibacteria bacterium; assembly: GCA_050264735.1. Classification (GTDB taxonomy): domain Bacteria; phylum Bacteroidota; class Ignavibacteria; order Ignavibacteriales; family Ignavibacteriaceae; genus DATKLQ01. The sequence continues at coordinate 3,780 of JBLNGL010000579.1, forward strand.
AAACATGTATTCAAAAGTTTGGTTTAAAGCAGAAGAATCTCCGTTAAAATCCATAACGAGGGGACGCATCATAGTTGATCCGTTTTTTGTAATCTGCCATGCTTCGGAATAGATATAAGGCAGTAAGCGGTACCGGAGATTTAACATCTTACGCATATTCTCTTCAACATTCTCACTATACTTCCATGGTTCAGTTTCAGTCTGATATGCATGAATACGAAAGATAGGATTGAAAACTCCCCACTGATACCACCTGATAAGCAATTCATGGTATTTTTCATCGGTATATTGCGAACTGCCGGGACGAAAGAATCCTCCTATATCAGTTGTCCAATAAGGTAAGCCGGTAATAGTGTAATTTAAACCGGCGACAATCTGACGTTTGTAAGCATCCCAGTTTCCACCAATATCTCCGGACCAGTTTATGATTGCATATTTTTGCTGCCCAAGAAAAGCAGAACGGGTAAGAATACAAACACGTTTTTCGGAGGTTGTTTCTCTTTGTCCTTCATAAACAGCCTGGCTAACAAATAATGGATAAATAAGCCTGTAAAAATCCCCTAAGCCCAGGAATGTTTTTTCTCCTCTTAAAGCATCATTTTCCGGCTCGGTAGCATCCATCCACCATGAATCTACACCATGAGTAAACAAATTTTCTTTTAATGTATTCCAATATTTTTTCCCTGTAACCGGATTGAAATAATCTAACCACTTGCTATTTGGTATATAAAGATTTTTAACCAGATATTCTTTCCCGATTTCAGAATTCTTATCCGGGTTTGACCAAATTGAAATATTAAAATGGGCATTTAAATCATGTAATTCTTTAATAAAACCAGACGGATTGGGATAATTGATTTCATCGAACTTTGGAACTCCCCAGCCGTTATTTCCCCAGTACTGCCAGTCCTGAACAATCACATCCACCGGAAGATTTCGACTACGGAATTCTTTTACTGTTTCTACCAGATGTATTCCGGAAGTGTATCGTTCGCGGCATTGCCAAAATCCAAATGCCCAAAGCGGCAGCATCGGGACATTACCGGAAAGGTTTCTATATGTATTTATTACGCTGTCTGCCGAAGGTCCATAAAACACAACATAATCGAGCAGCTTTACATTCGGAGAACGGAAAGTAGTTAAATTATCTAAAAGCTTCCACGACAGTTTGGGTGAATTGCTTGATTTGCAGACAACCTGTACATGGTGTACACCAGATTTTAAATTAACCAAGGCGCTTGAAGTAGGCGGAAGCCAAAAATTACTCTGGTCAATACACGGTTTCCCGTCGATAACAACAAATTGTCGATTATCCATGTCGCCCAAATCGAGAAATATGGAGTATTTACCATCCTGCGGAACTAAAAACCTGCCGAAGTAAAGCGACTGATTCTGCGGTACTTTTTGTGTTCCGGAAGCAGTGGTAACTTCAGCCGCCTGGTTATCTGCGGCTGACTGCTCTTGTTTTTCGAGAGATATAAAATTGTCTGCAGGATTAAAATCGGTAAGCCCATATTGATGCCAGAGTAACCCGTATCCTTTGCTGGAGAATATAAAGGGGATAGAAATCTGTGAGTTAACCTGAGTTAATTTCCTGCTGATATTTTTTAAATTATAATGTCCATCCTGAAACTGACCTAATCCAAAAAGATATTCATCATCCGGCGATTCAAAACTTTGTTCAGCCATAAAGCAAGGTTCACCCATAACAGAATCGGGAATTAATTTCCTGGTACCTGTTTTTTCATTCAAGAAAATTTTCCCGGAATTATCCTTGAAAGATAAATTACAGGTTTGTTTATCTACCACAACCATAATTTTTTTTACTTTTAATTCTAATTGGGAAGGAGAATCAGTAACCTTAAATTCGGGAGATGAAACTTTGGAAGAAAAAATAAATTCAGGAACTTTCACTTCGGCATCTTTATAAAAACGGATTCTTAGAGCATCTTCTGTTAAAGGAAAAATGCTAAGTGTTCCGTCTTTCGTAGTTAGTTTAATTCCGTCTGATAAATGTTCGAAGTCTTTTACAACTTGGCCCGCACAGAGTACCGGAAACAGACTAATTAATAATAAGTATTTGATTTTCATAAAGCCCAAGATTTATTATTCGATATTTATTAGTTAGCTATAATTTGACCTCAACTTTTTTACCTTTATAGTCAATTACTTCATCAAATTTTTTTACTGCATCCATTCCGATCCCTTTGCCGGGGACGACTTTTACAATATTGAATTTACGTTCGTTAAGCATTCCGGGGAAAGAACCTTTTCTGTCATTAATGGTTAAAACTTTTTCAGAATCATTCCAGTTAAAAGTAATAGCAGAGTACACTCCTTTCTCGTAATTATAATTATCATTTTCATCTTCGTATAAAACGAACTTGCCGTCAGCACCTTCATAAACCCGTATTTCAATATTGCCCCAATTCCTTTCTGTTGCGTACTGCACTTTCGGGCCAACTGGAAAAATTGAACCTGCTCTTACATACAACGGAATGATGTCAATCGGTGTTTGCTTATTTACAGTTTGTCCGCCGGGATACTTTTCGCCTGTCCAGAAATCAATCCAGTCAGTTCCTCTAGGAAGGTAAACTTCTTCATTTTTTATTGTGTTGAAATCTCCAACGCGGGAGGTATCCATTCCAATTACACTAATTTTTGAATACATTGGTTTTGTTACAGGGCAAACCAATAGCGATTTCCCAAACATATACTGATCATTAATATCTAATGCATTTTTATCATTTGCAAAATCCATAACCAGTGCACGCATTATGGTGGATTGATTTGCTGTAACATCCCACGATGTTGAATAGATATATGGCAGCAGCAAGTAACGAAGATTAATTGACTTCTCGATCGCATCATAAATTCTTTCACCCCTATTTCCGAAATTATAAATTTCACGAGGTGCATCTGTTCCGTGTGATCTCATCATCGGACAGAAAGCACCGAATTGGATCCATCTTATATATAGTTCAACATAGTCCGGATCTGCGAGTTTCTTTTTAAAATTCCAAAGGAAGAATCCACCGATATCGCTGTTCCAGTAGGGTATTCCGCAAAGAGAAAAGTTTAATCCGGCAGAGATTTGTTCTTTCAGTGAATTCCATGATGCAACAACATCGCCTGACCACGTATTGGCTCCATATCTTTGTTGGCCAGCAAATGCTGAGCGGGTAAGAATAAATACACGCTTGTCAGAATTTACCGAACGCTGATGATCAGAAACTCCTCCAACTGTCATCAACGGGAAAGCATTTCGTACTTTTCTAAAAGAGCCAAGATAGGTTTTGTTATCGAAATCAGAATCTTTGAACATCAGATGATCCGGTTCGGATGAATCCATCCACCATCCGTCCATACCAAGCGAGAAAATGCCCTTGTTAAGATACTTCCAGTAAATATCGCGGGCTTCAGGATTGTATGGATCGTAAACTCTGACGCCGGAAGGATAATCCATATTTGGCGGCCATTTATCGGAACCGGATCCCGGCCATGTTATAAAATCC
>JBLNGL010000580.1:0-2882 GCA_050264735.1 Ignavibacteria bacterium
TTAAATTACATTCATCTATCTTATTAACGACAAACGTAAGTAAATGTACTTTATTATGAATGAAAGACTTCAAACAATACTGTTCAATTATCTGAGTAGAACAAGCTTCTTGGTTTCGATAAATGAGCCGGCTTCCAAACGATAGAAGTAAATCCCGCTCGACAAACCTGCAGCATTCCATTGCCGTGTGTATGTTCCGGGAAACATTTCCCCATTAACAAGGTTCGACGCTTCTCTTCCTAAGGCATCGTAAACATTCAGCGTTACAAATGATTTTTCAGGAAGAGTGAATGTAATCTTTGTTGCGGGATTAAAAGGATTCGGATAATTCTGCCCTAATACATAACCATTAATTTCTTCAATAGAATTTACCCCAAGCGAAGAATCCGGCTCAATCCCCAATAATGAAAGCATTTTCATGCCATATCGTCTTCCCAGAATTCTGTATCCTTCCGAGTTAAAATGTGCGTTATCCTGACCAGCACACCCGCTCGATGAAATAACATATGCAGTAGGGATAGTGTCAGGAAGCCTGTTAATTATAGTATTCATAGCTGAACAGCAATTGCCCTCAGCAGACAATACCTCTCCGGCAAGCAGAGGAACTGAATCCGCACCAAGTGAAAGGTCAGTCAATATATCAGTATAAATCTTTTTTACATAAGATGGCCATTGAGCGTCGCCAGTGTTTGTTTCTCCCTGGTGCAAAAGAATTCCTTTAATCACACCGTCTTGCTGGGCCAATTGTGCAAGGTCGATTAGATATTGGTAAGGATTCCACTCATAGTCTTTTACTTTGTTGGTAAACCAGCTCTCTGAATAGGTAGAATCATAATCCTGGTAAATATCCTTATCAAATAACCTGATATCACATCCGCCAACAGCAACATTAATAACACCTACCTTAATGCTGTCCGGGAGATTTTCCACCATAGTTCTGCCAAAATAGTCGGCAGGTGAAAGGCCTGACCAGCATTGACATAATGGAGGAAAACCCGTATACCATGTAGCCTTCGATCTTCCCAGATTTGAACACTCAAGTGCCTGCAATACCTGAAAGCGGCTGTCAACGGTTTTGTCCTGCACCTGGATTGCACCCTGGCCCTCCATATTTGATTGCCCAAAGCAGAGGAAAATGTAAAAATTCTGATCTTGTGAAAAAGCTCTCGTGTTTAATAGCAGCAATACTATCAAGGAAATCATTAATGGGTTTAATGTAATTTTCATTTTCATTTTACCAAATTAGGTTATTTGTTAATCCCTCTTTATGCTCCGGATTTTTATAATGCCCTGACTTCCGGAATCAGCATTGTTGTATCGTACCAATGCATTTGCGGTATAAGTATCATCTTCCCGCCTTCAAACTCATTGAGTGTATCAAGGAAAGCTATTGATCCACTTTCATTGCTTATGGGAACTACCTTTTTCATTGAAACAATTTCGTTAAAAAATGTTTTTATCAAAATTATGAAAAAATAACGCACACATTTGATTCAAAATTAATATTTATTTAGTAAAAATATTATTTCAATAAAATAAATTTTTTTGTAAGAATAACATTTCCGGCCTGCATTCGGTAGAAGTAAACACTGCTTGCAAGACCTGTCTTGCCATCAGGCAGGTTAGCTGCATTGAAAGCAACTTTGTATTTACCTGCTGGTTTTTCTTCATTCACTAATGTTGCAACCTCATTTCCTAAAACATCATAAATCTTTAATGAAACAAATCCGAATTCCGCAATCCGAAATTCAAAATTCGTAGTTGGATTAAAGGGATTCGGATAGTTTTGTGCCAAATCGTATTCGGCAACCAGCTCTTTCTTTTCAACGGCAGTGGCCGGCTGTTTAAATATCAATTGAGAAAAATGGTAAAGGCCGGGTTTCCACACTGTCCAGTCATGCCCTGCACCTTGCACCAAATTATAGATATGCGGCACATTATGCAGCACGAGATAGTCGTGGGTTTGTTTGCTATAGGAAAGCAGCCCGTCATTGGTGCCGCACGAAATCCAGAGTTGTAATATGCTGTCGGCTGCCGGTGAAGGGTTTGGGACAAGTGCTGCAGGTGCTTTTGTATTAGGCGCAGCTGAAAATGCACCTACCCAGGCAAATGTGTCAAGGTGAGCCAACCCAAAATTAAGCGATTGACCGCCCCCCATTGAAAGACCTGCGATTGCCCGGTTTTCTCTGCCTGTTAAAGCCGGATAAGTGGAATCGATAAACGGGATCAAATCATTCAGGAGATCAAATTCAAAAGTCTCGAACGCTTTAACTTTCACAGGATCAAAAATATCGCCTCCGGCATCGTCATTCACCATCGCACGTCCGTTTGGAAGAACCACAATCATCGGCTCAAGTTTTTGATCTGCATATAAGTTGTCAAGAATATAATGCGGGCTGCCGTTATTGTACCATTCCCGTTCATCGCCGCCAATGCCGTGCAGTAAATAGAGCACATTATATTTCTTATCTTCCGAATAGCCCGGCGGTGTGTAAACCAGCGTTTGCCTATCTACACCCACTGTAGTTGAATGATAGGTTACTGTGGTTATTTTTCCGTGAGCTATGGTGGACTTATATGAATCATAACCCGCAGGCGGTGAAGGGAATTCTTGTGAGTAGCCGTCTGAAAAAAGTGTTCCCAAGATTATGAAGACCAATATAATGCAAAAAGAAAATCTCCAAATACTCATGCTGAACCCTTTATCGATAGTTATACTTATGAAAGATAATTATTATCGTCATAGAAAACTCATATTGCCCCAAACAAATACCTAATTCCCCTTATTTACCATTTCGTTTACAGCACCCGAAAGGAAAATATAATCGGCGCATATACCTACTGTTACTTCATTTTCTCCCCATAAGAACGGCCAATCTTCC
>JBLNGL010000581.1:0-5556 GCA_050264735.1 Ignavibacteria bacterium
GACAAGGCACGCCGCCTGCTTTGGCCCATCAAAAAGAAATACGGGAATAAGATTTCCTGGGCTGATATTATGATCTTAGCCGGCAACTGCGCATTGGAGTCGATGGGTTTCAGGACCTTCGGCTTCGGTGGTGGACGTGCAGACATCTGGCAGCCTGAAGATGACATCTACTGGGGTATCGAAGAAATCTGGCTGGGAGATAAGCGTTATAGTGGTAACCGCGAACTTGAGAATCCTTTGGCTGCAGTACAAATGGGGCTTATCTATGTAAATCCTGAAGGTCCAAACGGCAATCCCGACCCGGCAGCTTCGGGTCGAGATGTACGCGAAACATTTGCCCGTATGGCTATGAACGACGAAGAGACTGTAGCACTTGTCGCCGGTGGACACACTTTTGGTAAAGCGCATGGAGCAGGCGATCCAAAATTGGTTGGTCCGGAACCGGAAGCTGCACCTATCGAAGAGCAAGGTTTGGGCTGGATTAATAAATTTGGAACCGGCAAAGGCGGATATACAACGACTAGTGGTATCGAAGGTGCCTGGAAACCCAACCCTACAAAATGGGATATGGGCTACTTCGACATGCTGTTCGGCTACGAGTGGGAACTGGTTAAAAGTCCCGCCGGTGCATGGCAATGGCTAGCAAAGGATGTTAAGGAAGAACACTTGATTCCGGATGCTCACGATCCCTCAAAGAAGCACAGACCAATGATGACAACCGCCGATTTATCGCTGCGCTTCGACCCAATTTATGAACCCATTTCACGTCGATTCCACAAAGATCCAAAAGCTTTCGCTGACGCCTTCGCAAGAGCATGGTTTAAACTTACTCACCGCGACATGGGACCAAAAGTCCGTTATCTCGGACCTGAAGTTCCGGCAGAAGATCTGATATGGCAGGATCCTATCCCTGCAGTAAATTATCCCCTGATCAATACCAAAGATATCATAGATCTCAAAACCAAGATTTTAGCCTCAGGACTATCGATTTCTGAACTGGTTTCAACTGCCTGGGCTTCGGCATCTACTTTCCGCGGATCAGACAACCGCGGCGGCGCCAATGGTGCACGCATTCGCTTAACGCCTCAAAAGGATTGGGAAGTCAACCAACCAAAACAACTTGCCAAGGTACTGGACGTACTCGAAAGCATTCAGCAGGCCTTCAATAGTGCCCAGAAAGACGGCAAGAAAGTTTCAATAGCTGATCTTATAGTACTGGCCGGCTGTACTGCGGTAGAAGCAGCAGCTAAAGCTGCGGGCTACACTATCGATGTTCCATTCACTCCAGGACGTACCGACGCCTCACAAGATCAAACCGACGTTGAATCGTTCGCCGTGCTGGAATCCCAGGCTGACGGTTTCCGCAATTACCAAAAGAAAGCTTTCACGATGTCGCCGGAGGAATTGCTGGTGGATAAAGCGCAGCTCCTAACTCTGAGTGCACCAGAGATGACAGTGCTCCTCGGCGGCTTGCGTGTGCTGGGAATTAATGCGGGACAGTCGACCCACGGTGTGTTTACAAAACGGATCGGAACACTCACAAACGACTTCTTTGTCAACCTGCTTGAAATGGGCACCGTTTGGAAACCTATATCTGATGCCGCTGACATATTTGAAGGGTACGATCGCAAGACATGCGAACCGAAGTGGACAGGTACCCGTGTGGATCTGGTTTTCGGCTCAAACTCGCAGCTGCGTGCCATCGCCGAGGTTTATGCGCAGGATGATTCAAAAGAGAAGTTTGTGCGTGACTTCGTTGCGGCCTGGAACAAAGTAATGAACCTTGACCGCTTCGAACTTAAATAAGCAAAGCAGCCGGGCGCATGGGGTATAATTAGTTTTTATTTTGGTTTATCCGTATTGAACAATCAGTTTATAGGGAGCAAGACCAGCTTCCATAAAGTTGAAAAGCGAAATCCTTGATGTATATTAACTGAAGCGGCGGTTTGCATGACAATTCATCATGGATACCTGAAAAATGCCTATAATTTTAAGTAAGGATTAAGCATAAAAGGCAAATGTATCCGTGTATGGGGCGAAAAATGGTAACCGGTCATTTTAATAAATTCAGACAAGCTCCGGAGCGTTATAAGGATCAGGTGCAAAGGATAAAATATCGCAATGAGGAGATATGAAGAAGATAATATTTATTATTCTTTTTCCTATTGTTTTTCAATTTGGGTGCAAACATGCAACTGAACCTGCAGAAGTTGTTTACGTTAGTTATGAAATAGGAAATGATTTTCAGGATGATTTTGTAATACTTACTCTGGATGGCGGAATTCTTCTTGAATCAATAGTAACAACAGATTATACTCTCAGCCTTGCATGGTCGAGCGGGCTGCAAAAACTTTCAAGAAAGAATCATATATTGAATTTTTTTGTTGTTGAACATGGCGTTCAAAAAGATTTTCAAATTGATACTTCAAATGATACATCTACTGTTTTGATAAGTTTTCATAAAAATAATAACCAAATTAATATCAGGCAAATAAAAGGAAGAATGTTACGGGATTAACTAAAGTTCCTGTTTTCATTTTTCAATATTCCGGGCATAGAATCATTTTGCTTATTTTTAACAGTTTTGGGAAGATAAAACATGCCCAGCAGCAAAATTATAAAAGTAAATAATGCACCGGTTAGAAAAGGGAAAGGGTAACCTAAGAATTCGAATGCAAAACCGCCCCAAAGCGGCCCGAGCACTCTGCCGAAGGCGGATAAAGATTGATTTACTCCGAGTGTAATCCCCTGCTCCGATTCCGAAGCAACTTCAGAAATTAAACTTAAGATTGTAGGCTGAAGTGTTCCGGTTCCTATAGAAAGGATTATTGCATTTAATGCAAGCACCGCAAATGAACCGCTGTACGGAATTAAGGCTAATCCGGTTATCATAAAAAAAGCACCGAATATAATGAGTTTTTTTTCACTTATAAATTTTGAGATAAGATGTAATAATCCTCCCTGCACCAAGGCGGATGAAAGTCCGATAATTCCGTACATGTACCCGTTCATCTGGTCGGTAAAATGGTGAACTTTATACCCAAGCAGAGCAAATGTTCCGTAGATATTTGCCACTGAAAAGGTAAGAATAAAAAAGAGGATGATAAGCAGAGAAAGGTCCGGCTTACCGAATATTTTTTTCCAGGAACTTATATCAATTAATTTTCTTTTTCTTATCGATGCCTGTTCCCTATTTAAATTTGATTCAGGCAAAAATATAAGAGTAAGAGTACAAGCCAGCAGAGAAAAAGCAGCGCTGCCAAATCCGGTAATCATATATGAAAATTTTGACAAATAGCCCCCAATCATGGGCCCAAACACAAAACCCAGACCGAAAGCCGCACCGATAAGTCCCATCCCCCTTGACCTCTTTTCCCTTGGAGTCACATCAGCTATATAAGCCTGTGCAACTCCGATGCTGCTTCCGCCAATTCCGGCAATGATTCTCGATAATAAAAGAACTACATATGTTTTAGTAAACGCAAATATTAAATAACCTGCGGCATTCAGAAGCAGTGTCAGAATAATTACAGGTTTTCTGCCGTATTTATCGGAAAAGTCCCCAAGTAGAGGATTAAAAAAGAACTGAGTTAATGAATAAACTGCAATTGCAATCCCGATTGCTGTTTCATCAACCCCGAGAAGTTTTGTTGAAAAGGTCGGGAGAATCGGTATTAATATTCCAAACCCAAGCAGGTCGATAAAAACGGTAAGAAAAATTAGAGTTAATGGAGAAGGTTTTTTCACTGCTTTATCAGTTCTTTAATTACGGCATCAGCAAATTCAGAAGTTCCTACATAAGAATCTTTATTAATATCCCTTGTTACATAAACTCCATCCCGGATCACTGAGGCAAGCGCCTTTTCAATTTTCTTACCAGCCTCAGTTTCACCCAAATAATCAAGCATCATTACGGAGGCCAAAATTACTGCGGAAGGATTGGCCATATTCATTCCTGCAATATCCGGAGCAGACCCATGAACTGCTTCGAAAATACCTATGCCCTCGCCGATATTCGCACCGGGCGCCATGCCCAAACCGCCTACAAGCCCGGAAGCTAGATCTGAAAGTATGTCTCCGAATAAATTAGTAGTAACAATACAATCAAATTGGTAAGGATTCATCACCATCTGCATGGCCATGTTGTCTACTATCTTATGATCAAATTCTACCTGAGGATACTCTTTTAAAACCTCTTTGCCTACATCAAGGAATAACCCTCCGGTAAATTTTAAAATGTTTGCTTTATGCACCAATGTAAGTTTTTTCCTTCCGTGCCTTTTAGCATATTCAAATGCATAACGGATTATCCTTTCTGATCCTTTGCGGGTCACAATGCCGATTGTTTCAGCTGCAGACCTGCTGCTGTCAATGTAATGTTCGATTCCGGAATAAAATTCTTCAAGATTTTCCCTAAAGATTATCAAATCAATATGATCAAAATAAAGTGTTTTAATTCCCTTAAATGTCTTTGCCGGACGCTGGTTAACATAAAGTTCAAATTCCTTTCTCAGTGCAACATTAACACTTCTAAATCCCTTTCCTACAGGCGTGGTTAAAGGTCCCTTCAATGCAACTTTATTTCTTTCAATTGATTTTATAACTTCTTCGGGGAGCGGATCGCGGTACTTCTCCAATGCTGTCATTCCTGCTTCAGCAATTTCCCAATCAACCTTAATACCAGAAGACTCAATTACTCTTACTGCAGCTTTTGTGATCTCGGGACCAATTCCGTCGCCCGGTATTAAAGTAATTTTATGCATCACCTTATTTCTTATTGATAATTATTTGAATAGGATTTGTAAAGATTAAAATAGATTCGGCAGATTAAAATTTTTCAAGAAATGTAAATATAACAGAATAGCAGTCATCCCCAAATAAATGAGAATACATTTATTTTCTGAAATCAATTCTGAAACTGCCGTTTTGCAGGGTTACTTTAGAATTTTTACCGTCGTTTGTAAATCTGCTTAGAGCCGTAAATTCCAATTTACCATTTAAGCCGTGACTATCCTTCTGATAAATGTGCAGGAAACCTCCGGTGATAACAAAAGAAAAATCCGATTTTCTCTCAAAAAAACTAATTATTACCCTGTTATCTTCAGCCGGTAATTTTATATATTGTTTTTCTATTTCATCAATTGAATTTATGTTGGGCCAATTGATCGTTAAAACGAAATCATCATTAGAGGTTTCAATTGTAAAAAGATTTCCTGTAGCAAAAAGATTTCCGGAAGCCCCGGATCTTATATGGTTTTCAAATTTTTTCCCGTTTAATTCGCCTTTGAATGATCCTTTATACAAAATTTCAATATCTTGTCCGAATCCGGGCCTAACAGACATGTATAGAACAAATATCAAAAGAAATTTTTTACTGATGATCATGATTCCAGATTTCAGGGAAAAGCACCCATTTTTAATTGTAAAAAATATAAATAAAATGAGTAAAAGTATAGCCGATAGAAACAATAATTTTAAACGGCTTTAAGATGATTGTGCCTGAATAATCATTACATAAGTTCAGGTGTTTCTTTTCTCATGCGAATAAATTAAGTT
>JBLNGL010000582.1:0-3442 GCA_050264735.1 Ignavibacteria bacterium
AATCAAACACCGGAATGTTTGGAGGAAATTCCAATTGGCGCGGACCGGTGTGGATGCGGGTAAATATCATGATTATCCGGGCATTGCAGCAGTTCTACTTGTATTACGGAGACAATTTTAAAATCGAGTGTCCGACCGGATCCGGGAAGATGATGAACCTCTTTGAGGTGAGCAAGGAGATCAGCGATCGGCTTATCAGCACTTTTACCCGGGATGAAAGCGGCAAACGCCCCGTATACGGCGGCACGGAAAAATTTCAGACCGATCCAAACTGGCGTGACTACATACTCTTTTACGAATACTTCCATGGCGACAATGGTGCCGGCTTAGGTGCGAGTCACCAGACAGGCTGGAGCGGATTAGTTGCCAAGTTAATTCAGTTATACGGTCGTGTTGATCCTAAACAATTGCTGGAGCTTGGAAAGGAAGCCGCATTCATTAAGGGTACACAGCAAAGGAATGAGGAGCGAAAAATTAAAAGAGTAACAAACAGACCTTCATTAAAGTGATAAAATAAGTAGTTCCGACGAGTGGACTTATGAAGGAAATAACTTATAATCCTTTTTAAAATGAAAACACGGAGCTGCGGTATAACACCTCAGAAAAAAAATGAACCAAGTGAAATATCCATCGTTATATCAAATCAACACACGGGTATGGCTGACTGAATTATCTTCTAAATTAGGCCGGCCTTCAACCTTGGATGATGTTCCGGATTCCGAACTGGATCATATTTTAAGGAAGAGGTTTGACTGGATTTGGTTATTAAGTGTCTGGCAGACTGGATTAGCTGGACAAATAGTTTCCCGCACCAATACGGAATGGTGCTGGGAATTCCAGGAAACATTACCGGATTTGAGAGAGGAAGATATTGCGGGTTCCGGATTTGCTATAACGGGTTATAATGTGCATAAAAATCTCGGTGGTGATGCAGCATTAAAAAGGTTTCGCGAAAGACTTAAAGGACGTGGAATTAAATTGATGCTCGATTTCGTTCCAAACCATACGGCAATTGATCATCACTGGCTGGATGAGCACCCTGAGTATTACATTCACGGTACAGATAATAATCTTATTCAAACACCAATGAATTATATTCGGGTAAAGTCTGACCAGGGAAATTTAATTCTTGCGCATGGACGCGACCCGTATTTCCCCGGCTGGCCGGATACATTGCAGCTGAATTATGGTAACCCGGCAACACAGGAGGCTATGATTGCAGAGTTAATGAAAATTGCCGGACAATGTGATGGAGTAAGATGTGATATGGCAATGTTGGTTCTGCCGGAAGTATTCGAACGAACTTGGGGAATAAAATCAGAACCATTCTGGTCAAAGGCTATTGAACTTGTACATAAGAGATATCCGGAATTTTGTTTTATGGCTGAAGTCTATTGGGATTTAGAATGGACAATGCAGCAGCAGGGTTTTGATTATACTTATGACAAGCGGCTTTACGACCGGCTCCGTGATGGTCATGCCAAACCGGTTCGTGAACATTTTTATGCAGGGATGGATTACCAAAATAAGCTTGCCCGCTTTCTTGAAAATCATGATGAACCGCGTGCAGCAGCTACTTTCCCGGCAAATGCACACCTGGCAGCAGCTGTGATTACATTTCTATCACCTGGTTTACGTTTCTTTCATCATGGACAATTTGAAGGACGTATCAAACGAATTTCTCCACACCTTGTCCGGGGACCTGAAGAGCCTGTTAATTATATGATACAAAATTTTTATGATAAATTACTCAAACTGTTAGCTAATTCTGTAATTTATCAAGGTTACTGGCAGCTGCTCAAATGTATTCGGGCCTGGGAGGGTAATGATACATTCGAGGCTTTTATTTCCTATGCTTGGCGGGATCATGACATCGAAAATCTGATTGTCTGCGTGAATTATTCTGATCACCGGAGCCAATGTTATGTGCATCTTCCATTTGATGATTTAGATAATTGCAGCTGGCAGCTGAAAGATTTAATGGGTGACTCACATTATGTATACGATGGAAATGATTTGAAATCACGAGGACTATATCTTGATATGACTCCCTGGCAGTATCACATTTTTGAAATAAGAAAAATCATTTAAAAGAATTACCCAGTACAAATTGTTTGGCAAATGGAAAAACTTTACAGAACTCAGAATATATAGGTGCAGCTTCACGTGTTTAACGAGGGGGAACTCCTGTGCTTAGAGATAAACCATAGAATTTTCAAAAAATTAAAAAATAGATTATGAAGGCAATTATTGTAGAACCAATGAAACCGGGGACAGCAAGGCTCGGGAATATTCCGGTACCAATAGTACGTGAGGGATTGGTACTGGTAGAAGCAGTCGCTGTTGGAGTTTGCGGCACCGATGTAGAAATAGTGGAAGGAAAATATGGATGGGCTCCTCCGGGTAAACCATATCTTGTATTAGGTCATGAATCCCTCGGCCGGGTTATTGACCCGGGATCAAGCAGCGGACTGCGCAAAGGTGATCTTGTCGTCGGTATTGTCAGACGCCCTGATCCGGTTCCTTGTCCTAACTGTGCTGTTGGAGAATGGGATATGTGCCAAAATGGTCAATACACAGAACGCGGCATCAAACAGATTGACGGATTTATGTCCGAGCTGTGGACGATTGAATCCGAGTATGCAATGAAGGTAGATCCTAAATTAGAAATACTTGGAGTTTTATTCGAACCGGCAACTGTAGTAACTAAGGCGTGGGAGATGGTGATAGCAATTGGCCAGCGATCATTTTGGTTGCCGCGAAATGTGCTGGTAACAGGTGCAGGACCAATTGGACTTCTTGCCGCTATGATTGGGAAACAAATGGGATTGGATGTTCATGTTTTAGATCGCATGACCTCGGGTTCCAAACCTGATCTTGTGAAATCACTTGGAGCTGCTTATCATTCGACGACCGTTTCAAAGGTAGGCTTCGAACCTGATGTAATTATTGAGTGTACAGGTGTTGGAGCAGTTATACAAGAATCAATTCGCGGCATTGGTCCAGGCGGTATAGTATGTCTTACCGGCATCGGTCATGGCGGCGTTTCTGCCGCAGGGGCTACGGCAGATATTGCTGCTTCCGTAGTGCTTAGAAATAATGTTATTGTCGGAAGTGTGAATGCCAACAAACGTCATTGGTATAAAGCCGGAGAGGCTCTTGCCAAAGCTGATCGATCCTGGTTGGAACGTTTGATAACGCGCAGAGAAAAACCGGAGAATTTTGAACAGGCCCTGAAGCGTCGGGAAGATGATATCAAAGTTGTCATACAATTCTCCGGAATCTAATGAAATAAAAAAATAGATAATTTAAAAATTAAGAATAAGCCCTGAAGATCTTTTCGGCAGCTGTTATCTCAATGGAATTAGCTGCAGTGACCTCTTCATTAATAATTAAATAAATATGTTAAAAAAACAGTAATTTCCTCCCATTAAAATCGAAA
>JBLNGL010000583.1:0-2518 GCA_050264735.1 Ignavibacteria bacterium
TCAGCTATAAAGCAGGTTTCATCAATAATATTTTCCCTGGTTTTCCAAATTCCCATCATCCATATTAAATCTATCCCGCTCTCAGCAAATTTCATGAAATAATCTTTTGGAATGTCCTGCAGTCTTGCATCACGGCCAAACTGTTTAATCCAATTCCTTGTATTTATTTCGTAGGTTTTCGGATTTTTATTCAGCATTGAAAATTTTTTTTTAGTTCAATGAAAAATAATATGTTGACGGGAGGCAGGCAAACTTTTCTTACAAATAAAATTTAATTAATGCCTCCTTTTGAATTTCAAAAAATTCCAATTAAGTAAAAATTACTTTTTGATAAAATGTTACGATTGTCGTGGTTAACATTTATTATTTATATTATTTATTAAATAGACATAGCAGCTATTTTATAAGCTATTGGGGCAATCTTATTAGGTACGGTAATTGAGTTGCTGCTGATTGTTTTCTTCAGAATCAGCCGGCTTTTTATGCTTGAGGGTATGTTTTAGTAAGTAAAAAGAGTTAAATTTTGGCTTTCAATATAAAAAATGAATAAATATTAAGAGGTTTGAATGCTAAAAACAAATCCTAGTAAAGAAATTATTGATACCAATGCTTTTGTTTATCCTGATCTCAATACTAAGGACGGACTTGAAGACGAACTCGACAAATATACAAGAACCGCTGTAGAGGATATCAAGTTTTCATTAATTATAAAACCTGCAATAATTTCGTTTATTGCCTTATTAATATCCTTCTTTTTAGATCTCTCCTCGGTTCCTATTTTAGGCGATATCACAGTTGAGATTGCAAAAGTTCTATTCCCGGCCTGGCAGCCGCAGCAGACCATTTCCCCCTACAGTTTTTGGTGGCTTCCGGTCGTAATATATGCTCTTTTCCTGTTTTTAGCCTTTTTAGCATATAATAAATTAAAAATTGAAATAATAAGAACCCCTGCTTCGGAAACAATTGACAGAATAATAAATTCCTACACCAGTGTAATCGACAGTATATCCACAGCACTTCCTTTAATCGGTGCTGCAATTCTTTTGATAAGCATCAAACTGGGGGAAGAAGTTTTCCTCGGCTTATCCGTTCCCTTCGAAGTTAAAGCACTGATAGTACTGGCTCTTGGGAAGCTGTTTGAGCCGGTTCTTGATCAGCTTGGGGTTGAATTTCAGAATGTGGTTAATCACGTAACTGATATAAAAGACAGATATTTCTCACGTATACAGATCGAAAATTCCAGGAATATTATCAAACAGCTTGCCGCACAGAACAGCGCTGGTGCTAAAATTCCTGAAATTTCTCTGACTGATCTGGAAAAATATAAGAATCTTCTGGAACAGACTGCACGTCTAAGCCAGGTAATTCATGAAAACTTTGACTCGGTAAGTTCCATCCTGGAAAAGATGAATAGTACTCAAAGTATCACCGAGGAAAAAATCGAGCAGTTAAAGACGCTTGCAAATTCTATCTCACAGGCATCAAATTCATTAAGTGATGAAAAAACTCTAACCGGGTTGAAGCATCTAGAATCCATTGTCCTTAAGAAATAACAGGTTTTATTATGGTCCAAAAAGAGAGAGACAGCAAGTTTGTTATATACCAGGTCCTTTACATTTTTGTAATTACTGTACTTGCCCTGAAGGGAGCAGATCTCGATTTACGCCGGGTTGTTTCAAAGGAAAATGTTGTCGATAAAAGCGTTAAGGACTCTCTGGTTGTCTTGCTTGATTCGCTTTATGCCCAGGGATTGAATTTCAAAATTCAAATTGACGAAAATCCTGTGGAGGAAAATATTAAGCTTAAAGAAAAGCTGGCTTCAATGAAAAAGCAGATGGATATACTTACCGACAAGATTAAAAGCATTCCCCCGGAACAGAGAAAGGAACCGGAAGTTAAAGAACAGACTTTATATCAGCTACCGATTTCCACAACGCAGACTTTTATCCAGTATACCTGGAACGAAGCCAGAAATACCGGAAATGTACCGACAGAGATATACGATCCTAAGGACATGAGCAAACCTATTGCCGTAATTCCGTCCGGCGAAGAGGTTAAGTTTGATCTTACCAATCAAAAAGAGGTAATTGCCAAATTCGGTAGCCGTCAGGAAAAAATTCAGGTTCTTCCCAATAAACCGCCTGAAGTAAAAATCGAACGTGCCACGACAAAAATGAATGCACAGGATATCTATGTCCAGGAACTGCAGAGAATTACGGTTTATAACGTTACCATAAAAGATGAAAGACCCGATCAGCTTAAGGTAACTTATTCCGGTCCAATTTCAGTCAGCGGTCCTCATAAAGATTATAAAGGGAATCCCGTTTATTATGTTTCATTAAAAATTGCTTCTACGGAAAACAGGTTTGAAGAATGGCTGGATAGAAATTCAACATTGCGCGAACCGGATGGCAGATACAAAGTAAATTTTTTCTTCACGATAGTTGATGAGAAATCAAAAGACAGGGTTCAGTTAGGGGATTCTTTCTTTTTCACTGATTTTTCTAAATAATTAATG
>JBLNGL010000584.1:0-5561 GCA_050264735.1 Ignavibacteria bacterium
CTCGTGCGGAAGAAGAGTAAAAAACTGGGACAGCTGCCAGTTCGGGCTGTTTACAAAACATGCTTCGGGGCATAATCCAAGGAATGATCAGTCAAAGAGATACCGGCAGAGAATTTCGCACAAATTTAAATATTACAAAGATCGGTTTGATGAAATACTCTGCACCGGCTGCGGCAGATGCTCACGCGGCTGCCCTGTTTCAATTAATATTTTAGAAGCGCTGCAAGATATTGAATCATTTGAAGTGAGAAAGGGAGTCTGATTATGTCAAAAAAAATTGTAATGTATGTTTTAAAACAATATTCCATTACTCC
Source organism: Ignavibacteria bacterium (assembly GCA_050264735.1). Classification (GTDB taxonomy): domain Bacteria; phylum Bacteroidota; class Ignavibacteria; order Ignavibacteriales; family Ignavibacteriaceae; genus DATKLQ01. The sequence continues at coordinate 315 of JBLNGL010000584.1, forward strand.
AATATTCCATTAATACGTACAATGAGCAAGGCGCACTGTTGATGAATATATACAAACCTGAATTAGTTAAAATAGTAGATATAGTCCGGGAAACTCCGGATATAAAAACCTTTAAATTAAAATTTAAAGATGATTCATTAGGCGAAAATTTTTCCTTTAGAGCCGGTCAGTTTGCTGAGTATTCGGTTTTCGGAGAAGGGGAATGCACTTTCTGTATAGCTTCTTCCCCCACCCGCCGGGAGTTTTTGGAATGTTCCTTTAAGATAGCCGGAAAAGTTACTAATGCTTTGAAGAAACTTAATGTCGGTGATACAATCGGGCTTCGGGGTCCCTATGGTAATTATTTCCCGCTCGAGGAAATGAAAGGGAAAAATATTGTATTTATTGCCGGCGGTATAGGTCTGGCTCCCGTCCGCTGCATAATCTGGAATGTTCTTGATTTAAGGGATCAATTCAAAAATATAACAATTATCTACGGTGCAAGAACTGTCGCCGATCTGGTGTACAAGCACGAGCTGGAAGAATGGAAATCGATGAGCAGCGTGAAGACCATTCTGACTGTTGACCCTGGAGGAGAAAATGCGGAATGGAAAGGTGAAATAGGTTTTGTTCCGGCTATTGTAGAAAAAGCTGCCCCTAACAGCGAAAATACTGTGGCAGTTATCTGCGGGCCTCCCGTAATGATTAAATATACCTTCCCGGTAATGATGAAACTCGGTTTTAATGAAGAAAATATTATTACCACTCTTGAAAACAGAATGAAGTGCGGGCTGGGGAAATGCGGACGATGCAATATAGGCAATGTTTATGTCTGCAAAGACGGACCTGTCTTCACATATAAACAGCTCAAAGAAATGCCCGACGAGTTTTAATACTCATCTTTTAGAAAGGGGAATGATTCAGATGAAGTTTAATAATTTTCAAATAAAAGATTTTATATATGATCCTGCTCGGAATAAAATTACTTAAAAATGATTTAAGCCGGTTATACTATTATATTCTCTTTAGAAAATATCTTCTGAAATTCTTTCGGAGTCCTTTCCTTCCAGCTTCCCTTATGATATGCAAATCCGGCAACAAGAGGCATTATTACGGTTGCTTCACCGTAAACCATCTGCTCATAAGTTGTTTCTACCTTTCCCCAGGAGCTTGCTTCTTTCAGAGTTGAACCTGATAGTGCGCCGTCTCGTTCGTCGGCAACCGTAATCTGGACTGCATATTTATGCATCGGCGCATCTTCTTTTAATATATCTGCTGCAACAACTACATCCTGCGTGAAATTTTTCGGAACACCTCCCCCGATCATAAAAATTCCGGTTTCCTTTGATTTCAATTTAATCTGCGTCAGCTCCAGAAAATCTTTCGCAGAATCTATTGAAACATGTTTCATGGGATTTTGTGTTTGATGCATTATGAAACCGAAACCGGCGGAACAATCGGAGAAAGCAGGTACAAAAATCGGAACATTCTTTTTGTAGCAGGCATAGATAACGCTGTCATCTGTTTTTGGACCGCCGTGATCTTCCAGGTATTTCCCCATCTCCCATATAAATTCCCGGGAAGAATAGGGCCGTGGTTCCAAAGAATCTGCAATTTTTGCGCATGTTTCATCGCATATTCTCAGTTCATCCTCATCAATATAAGTATCATAAATTCTATCGATATGAAGTTCGCGCAGAAGGTTATCATCGCTGAATGGAGTTCCGATGTAGTGTTTAAACCCGAGAGCCTCGAAAAAATCCTGGTCCACCATTACTGCCCCGGTGGAAACAATTGCATCTGCCATATTGTTCATTACAAGATCATATACTACTTTTTTCAACCCTGCACTGAAGATGCTTCCGGCAAGCGTTAAAATTATTCCGCATTCCTTATCCTTCAGCATCATATCATAAATTCTCGCCGCACGGTTTAAGCTTCTGGCAGAAAAAGCCATATGTTCCATTGCCTCGACTAACGGAACAGTGTTATACTTTTTTATATCTATATGTTTTATTTCTTCTTTTAGAAAATCTTTTTTGTTTTTCATTTCTGCTCCTATTTCTAAATAGAATTAAAACTAAATTACAATGTTTAATTAATTCCATGCATATTTTGATCTAATATTAAAAGAATGCTTTTGCGAATCTCAATATACCCTGTTTCCAGGGAACCCGGTGTGAAATACCGCTGGTATTTTTAAATTCATCGATATGCTCCAGGTACCATTTATAATTTCTGACTAGTGCATCTTTATTGGAAAATTTAGGCTTGTATCCCAGGATCTTTTCTGCTTTCTCAATCGATACAAAAGAATCTTTAGATGCGGTTTCATATACCCATTTATATAAGGGAGATAATTTTAGTTTTTCCAAAAACCTTAAGGTCCAGATTATAGGAGTTTCAGGAAGGCCGACGATCTTTTTACCTGCACCGGCATAATCCAAGACCGCCTGGTAATCTTCTCTCATTGTTGTAAACTCTTTAGCGCCGATGTTAAAAGTATCGTTAACTTTTTCTTTTTCGAGTGATGCGCATAAGTGAATTGCTTCGCAGAGATCTTCTACGTCTAAAAGCTGGTACCTGTTTTTCCCGCTGCCGATCATCGGAAATCCTTTGCCGTCTTTTGCCCAGTCATAAAGCAGATCGAATACGCCGAGTCTTTCCGGTCCGATAAAAGATTTAGGCCGGAGAATAGGAACACACATCCCTCTCTTTCTGTATTTAAGGCATTCTTCCTCAGCCATAATTTTGGCTTTGCCGTATGGTCCTACTCCGTCTAGTTTATCACTTTCTTTTAAAGGATGATGATCCGGGATTCCGTAAACAGCAGTTGATGAAATATGAATAAACCGCTGAATATTATTTGCTTCCGCAGCTTCAAGCAGGTTTCTTGTTCCCTCGACATCGGTCGAAAAAATATCTTCAGGTTTATAAAGCGGTAGAGCCGCCGCAGTATGAACTATAATATCGATGTTATTTAATGCGTCCTGGACAGCATTTTTATTCCTTATATCCCCCTTGATAATTTTAATTTTATCCTTCATGTCGGGGTACTCAAAATCAGCAATATCCAAAGAAACAATTTCATGGTTTTTAGAATATAAATGACGGACTAAATTAATTCCCAGGAATCCGGCTCCGCCGGTAATAAGAAATTTCATTTTTATCCTATAGTTACTGAAAAAGCGGTGTAAAAATAGTATTTAAAGATAATCAGCTCAAATAGATAACTATCTTAATTTTAATGATATAAATTTAGCACTAAATTTGATTCTATACATTGATTAAATTTAATAAGTGATTTTATTTTTTTTAAGCATTTTTTATATGGTCTCTCCGGGAATCATAAATAAAGAAGGTTTTTTGATTTTTTCATTATCGGCATCTGTTTTTATCCATATTCTGATAGTTCTTGCCGCAGGTTTTTTAATTAAATTTTTCGGGGAAGATTTTCCGGCTGATTCGGCATATATTCAAGTAGTAACTTCTCAAATAGAAAATGAAATAAGCATTCCGGAAAATGCCGAAAAAGATTTATTCGCTTCAGGGGATAAAATAGAAACCAAAGCTGCTAATCATTCATCTTTCATTGACATCAATAATTTGTCTGCGGATACGACTCAACTATTGCAGACATATAAGGAAAGCTCATTGAATGTCCGGATTAAATATCCTCCCGGATGGACATACATTGACCAGAATGTTAAAAATAAACTCGACGGTGTCACTTTCTGGTCTTCCGCAGAATCATACAATCCGCCCCCTTATGTGCATCTTGAAGTGAAGGAAAAATATCTCTTTAATCCGGAGAGATTTAAGTACAAGATTAAAATAAATGATTATACCGCCTATTTTAATGATCCGGAAGAGTTAGCCGGACAATTTTCGCAGGTAGTCTACCTTAGGACCAACTCCGATGAAGATTATAGCCTGAAATTAATAATGACCGGGCAGGAATCTTTTTATTCATTTCAGCCTATGTTCTTCGCCATGCTTAAAACTTTTAAGTTTGGCAAAAGTTTTTTTTAGCTTAAATTTATCTCAATAAATTATTTCAATAATTATTTTAAGGAGTTAAAGATGAATAAGTTATCTCCGTTTTCTGCTTTGCTATTAATTATTTTGTTTTTTATTGCTAATACTTTTGCCCAGAGTAAATTTGAAGGAAAAATACAGATAAAATATGATGCCGGGGATACTAAGGGAAATATGATATACCTGGTCAAAGGAGAAAAAATCAGGTTGGATTTTAAGACTGAGGACCAGGATGAGGAAATGTCGATGATAATGGATCCGGCAAATAAAAAAGCATTAATGCTTATGCCTACCCAAAAAATGTTTATGGAATATCCTTTTGACGCCATGTCTGAAGAAACTAAAGAGAAAATGGATGAAAGTTTCGGCAAAATAAAAATGACTGGAGAAACTAAAGAAATTAATGGGTATAATTGCCAAAAGATACTTGTAACTAATGAAGATAATACTGCTGAAATCTGGGCAACTAAAGATCTGGGTAATTTCATGAATTTTTTTAATAATCAGATGGGAGGAACAAAAAATCCGGAATGGCTGCCTGAATTTATGCGCGAAGGATTCTTCCCGATGCTCGGGATCCAGAAGAATGAGTCGGGTGAAGAAGAGTACAGATGGGAAGTAACAAAAATTGAAAAACAAACTTTGAGCAGCGATTTGTTTGCTCCCCCTGCCGATTTTAAAAAGATGGATATACCCGGTATGAAATAGAGATTGACATGTTTAATAAAGCACCAATAAGGAGAATTAAATGAGCTCAATTCCTGAATGGTCAAAGTTTACTCTTAAAATTTCCATAAATAAACCTTTGCATGAAGTTTATGATGCATGGACAAAGCCAAATAAATTGGTTGTCTGGTTTTTAGAAAAAGCCGAATATAAAACTTCTGAGGGAACTGAAAGAAAATCAAATGAAAATATTAAAACAGGAGATTTATATCAATGGAAATGGAACAATTGGGATGTAATTGAAAAGGGAAGTGTATTAGCAGCTAATGGAAAAGATAATCTCAGTTTTTCATTTGGAAAAGCAGGTAATGTTAATATTCATTTGAAGGAAAAAGATAAAAAAACTGAAGTTATTCTTATACAGGATGAGATTCCTTCTGATGATGAAAGTAAAATGAAATTCCATGAAGGTTGTTCAAGAGGCTGGGCTTTCTGGCTTGTTAACCTAAAAGCCTGGCTGGAATATGGGATTTTATTAAATGCTAAAGGGCTAAAACAGGATGA
>JBLNGL010000585.1:0-9650 GCA_050264735.1 Ignavibacteria bacterium
TGTGAACCGAGCTGCCAAGAACTTTATCATCAACAAAAATGGAAACCTCTTTTCCACTTTTCTCCATAGTAAGTCCATTATCACTATGACAAGAAAGGCAGTCGTCGTTGGTTTGTGCTGAAAGCTTTAAGAAAGGAAAGAAAATAAAAAATAGAAGAAGGAATATTATCGATTTAAATATCCGGACTTTTAAACACATCATATAAAGTCAGCCTAGTAACGTGATTCCGAATCAAAAATTATAATAATATAAATGGGGTTAAACCAAGGTTCATACTACTTATTTAAAGCAAAGGCCTGACGGTCTACATATCAACATTGAGTTTCAATCGAAAATTACGTCAAGCCTTAATTAAGGAGGCTTATCGAAATCAAATCTTAATTATCGAATATCAACTAACTGTGAATCATATCAATGTAGTCTGTTAACTCAACCACCATGCCGGAAATTTTTTTATTCTAAATTTGAATAAATTTTTATTTTTATTTTGTCTTATCTCAATTTTGAGATTCAACGATCACATATTCTTCTCTGAATCAAGAAATATTTTGGTAAATGATACAAATTCTTAACAGAAAATTATTAATTTGACTTAATTAATCAATGCGGAAAATGTTTTTTATCCTCTTTTCCTGATCATTATCGGAGCGAGTGTTTATAAATTCATTCTTGGAAGCCGAATATTTATAGTCTCTCTCCCATGAATCTATATTTTTCACAACCTGTTTAATGGAATCAGTTATAAAATCAATTTCTTCATTAGTTGTGGCCGGATGAAAAGAAAGGCGAACCCAGCCCGGTTTTTCGGAAAAATCACCATGATCAATTAAATCGGTAATATGTTTAGACTGGCTGGGACTCACATGAAGAAGATAATGTCCGTAGGTACCTGCACAGGAACATCCTCCTCTCACCTGAATCCCGAAACGATCATTCAGCAGCTTTACAACCAGGTTATAATGAATATTCTTTATGTAAAAAGAGATTGCAGCAAGGCGGTCTTCAATATTATCTGCAAGTATTACAACTTCAGGAATCTTTCTTAATTCATTAAATGCATTTTTTACAATTTCAGCTTCCCGCTGCTCCATTTTTGAAATACCCATCTTTTCTTTTAATTCTACCGCGAGTGCAGCTTTCATTGTCTGGAGAAATGCAGGTGTTCCTCCGTCTTCTCTTGCTTCAATATCGGAAATAAATTTATACTCACCCCAGGGATTTGTCCAATCAACCGTACCTCCGCCGGGATCATCAGGACTTTTATTTGAGTAAAGGTTCGAATCGAAAATCAATACTCCGGGTGAACCCGGTCCTCCTAGGAATTTATGCGGTGAAAAAGAGATGGCATCCAGTTTCATTAAAGGATCTGCAGGATGCATGTCAATCTTTACGTAAGGAGCAGAACATGCAAAATCTATAAAAGAAATTCCTCCGTAAGCATGAATTATCTTTGAAAGTTCATAGAAAGGTGTTTTAATTCCGGTTACATTTGAACAGGCCGTAAACGCACCGATTTTTAATTTCCTGTCTTTATATTTTTCAATAGCTTTGATTAAATTTTCCGGATTAACGGTTCCTTTTTCGTCCGGTTCAATAACTGCAACATCAGCAATGGTTTCATTCCATGATGTATGATTGGAATGATGTTCCATATGCGTTACAAAAACCACAGGCTTTAATTCAATAGGAAGCTTCAAAAAACTTCTCAGCTGTTCCGGAACTTTAAGTCCTAATATTCTCTGGAATTTATTAACCATTGCAGTCATGCCGGATCCTTTAGTAATAATGACATCATCGGTGCCGGCATTTACATGCTTTTTAATAATTTCATGAGCCTGTTTATAAGAAAGGGTAGTCAAAGTTCCGCTTATGCTGGATTCTGAATGAGTGTTTCCGACATAAGGTCCAAAAGACTCAAGCATTTTTTTTTCAATGGGAGAGTAGAGTCTTCCGCTGGCAATCCAATCGGCGTAAACAATTCTTTTTAATCCGTAGGGAGATTGGAAAGTTTGATTGTAACCTATAATGTTTTCCCGGTAAGGTTTAAAGTATTCTTCCAGAGTAGCTATTTTATCCATATCATAAATCATAAATTCTCCGGAAAGATAAGAAATAAAAACCAATCATAAAATTAAAGTTAATTACGTTTCATTGTAAAAATTCATGATATTTATTGCCGGTATAAATCGATGCAATACAAACCTATCAATAGCTTATACTTCTTTCAAGTTTTTTTACAAAGAAAACTCTATATGACCAATTTCTCGGCTCTTACAGGGCTCTGCATTAAGACAATAAACTTTTGCATGGAATTCTCATTCCGGCATTTAAATTAAGTAATAATTATATTCATAAAGAGTGCTAAACTTCAGTTTGAAATTATCAATTACATAAGTTTAAATTGACGGTAATTATTAAAAATACTTTAATAACTTTATACCTCTTTTTTTTCGATTTTGGTTTTATTATCAGTAAATAGAGATTACATTAATGAAGTACATTATCGGAATGGACGGAGGGGGGACAAAAACCCGCTGCATTATAACTGATATTGAAGGAGAAGCTTTATATGAATGCACCGGCGGCCCTTCTAATTTTTTAATAATCGGAGTGATGCCTGCTTCAAAAAATATTTTCTCTTTGATGAAGCAGTGCGTGAATAAACTTAAAATCAGCTACCGTGATATAGATATTCTTCTTCTCGGCACGGCAGGAGCGGGAAGAAAGAATGATGCAGGGAAATTCAAAACCGCATTTAAAAAATATTTAAAAGAAAAAAATATTATACTCAAAAAATTTATTGTCGAGAGCGATGCGAAAATTGCTCTTGAAGCAGATTTTCCGGGCACTCCGGGCTGCATACTTATTGCCGGTACAGGTTCAATAATTATGGGGAAAGATTCCGACGGAAATATATATAGAGCGGGAGGTTTCGGCAGGCATCTGGGAGATGAAGGAAGCGGTTATGTTTTGGGACGAAAAGCGCTCACCGCTGCTGCGAAAGAATATGACGGAAGAGGAACGGGTACACTAATTACAAAATTGCTGAAAGAAAAATTCAAGATTAATTCGGCTGAAGATTTAATCGCAGAAATCTATCATAAAAAATTCGACGCTGCTTCTGTAGCCCCTTTGCTTCTTAAAGCTGCGGAATTAAATGATCATGCCGCTCTTAAGATCATCGATGAAGAAATTGAAGAACTTCTTGCACATATAAAAGCAATGGCTGCTAAAATTAACGACCATGAGCTTAATGTTGCGCTTTCCGGAAGCCTGCTGGATAAAGATAATATTTACTCGCGGAGATTAAAAGAAAAATTAAAACAATTACCTTCAATAATATTAAAAGATACTGAAAATGAACCGGCAATTGGAGCGGTTCTTTTGGCTAAATCTTACCTCAATCAGAAAGCAAACAAAAGAAAAACATAATGTCTAAAAAGCCTGAATCCAGAAATCCGTGGTGGTGGGTGCCGAGCCTATACTATGCTGAAGGGATTCCTTATGTAATGGTAATGACTGTATCGGTGGCTTTCTACAAAAGAATGAATGTATCGAACTCCGATATAGCTCTTTTCACAAGTCTGTTATATTTCCCCTGGGTGCTCAAACCTTTATGGAGTCCGGCCGTTGACATTATAAAAACAAAAAGGCTGTGGATAATCCTAATGCAATTATTGGTTTCAATCGGATTAGCCGGAATAGCTTTTTCGTCAACGTTCCCCAATTTTTTCCTATATACTTTACTTTTCTTTAGTTTGATTGCAGTCTGTTCCGCAACGCATGATATTGCGGCGGATGGTTTTTATATGCTTGGACTTAACCAAAGCCAGCAGGCTTTTTATGTAGGAATTAGAAGTACATTCTACAGACTAGCTATGGCAACAGCAGGATTAGTACTGATTGCAGCAGGATATTTCGAAACTAAATCCTCTATCCCGGCAGCCTGGAATACGACATTTATAATGATTACGATCTTATTCCTGCTTTTTTTTATCTATCATAAATTCATTCTGCCTTATCCGCAAAAAGATAGACCTGCACCTAAAAATGAAAAAAGTTTTTTTAGGGGGTTTGCTAATGTCTACAAAGAATTCTTTACAAAGAAAGATATCGGATTGGCAATAGCTTTTCTTTTGATTTACAGGTTCGGCGAAGCTCAGCTTGTAAAACTTGCCCAGCCGTTTTTATTAGATCCAAAAAATGCAGGGGGGCTTGGTCTTACCACAGCAGAAGTAGGTTTTGCTTACGGCACATTAGGAGTCGGCGCATTAGCGCTAGGCGGCATACTCGGGGGCATAGCTGTATCAAAAAAAGGATTCAAGAAATTAATCTGGTGGATGTTTGCTGCGATAAACCTTCCCCATTTATTATATATTTACCTGGCTTTTTTCCAGCCGGAAAATTTCTTTCTTGTAACATTATGCGTTGCAGGTGAGCAATTCGGTTACGGATTCGGATTTACAGCATATTTGCTGTTTATGATCTTTATTTCGGAAGGTGAATTTAAAACTTCTCATTATGCTCTTTGTACGGGCTTTATGGCATTAAGTATGATGCTTCCCGGCGCGTTCAGCGGAATGATACAGGAATTTTTAGGGTATAAACTTTTTTTCATCTGGATTCTATTTACAATGATACCTGGTTATTTTATAATAAAATCGCTGCCAATCGATCCTGAATTCGGGAAAAAAATCCTGTAAAAAATTATTTATTTACGATCCTCTTCTACCGGTATTGTCTTTCCTCAATTGTATATGGAGAATTTATCTTTAAATTTATAATTAAAACTTAATCTTATGCCCCTTAAAAGATCCGGAAACGGAATGATAGCAGGAGTATGTGCAGGGATAGCGGAATGGCTTAAGCTGGATCCGGCAATTGTAAGAATCGGATATGTACTGCTCTCGGTATTAAGCGCAGCATTTCCAGGGATCCTGGTTTATATAGTTTTATGGATCATAATGCCTCCGCCTGAAAAAAAATTTCATTAGCAAAAAGGAAGGTCTTATGATTAATTTTAAACTCAAAAAAAGTATGACTTATTTAATTTCTTTCCTGATGGTTTCAATTGCATTCTTCTGCAATGCAAATGATCAAATTTTATCTTCTGACTTAGGAGAAATAAAACTTCCACCCGGATTTAAAATTGATATTTATGCGGACAACGTTGATAATGCCAGATCAATGACTCTTGGTGATAATGGAACTCTATTTGTAGGTACCAGGGAATCTGAAGTCTATGCTGTGATTGATGAAAATAAAGATTTTAAAGCCGATAAGGTTCTTACCATTTCCAGCGCATTGAATTCACCCAATGGAGTCGCGTTCAGAAACGGCAGTTTATATGTTGCCGAAATAAACAGAGTTTTAAGATATGATAATATTGAAGCTAACCTGAATAATCCTCCTGCTCCCGTTGTCGTTAATGCAAATTTCCCGGACGATACGCATCACGGCTGGAAGTACATTGCTTTCGGTCCGGACGGCAGGCTTTATGTTCCTGTCGGTGCCCCTTGTAATATTTGCCTTAGAGATAATGATGAAAGGTATGCTTCGCTAATGAGGATGAATGCAGACGGGACGGACTTAGAGGTTTTTGCAAAAGGTATCCGTAATACCGTCGGGTTCGACTGGAATCCGGAAACAAAGGAACTTTGGTTCACAGATAACGGACGTGATATGCTGGGTGATGACATTCCGCCTGATGAATTAAACAGAGCACCTGGAAAAGGACTCCATTTTGGTTATCCATTTTTTCACGGCGATGATATCAGGGATCCGGAATTCGGAGATGGAGCAGATTTAAACAAATATGTAAATCCGGTGCAGAAACTAGGACCGCATGTAGCTGCCCTGGGAATGAAATTTTATACCGGGAATATGTTCCCCGACGAATATAAAAATCAAATTTTCATCGCCGAACACGGCTCATGGAATAGATCCACAAAAATCGGTTATAGAGTAATGCTTGTTAAGTTTAATGGGAATGATGCAGTCAGTTATGAACCATTTGCAGAAGGCTGGCTTCAGGGCGATGCAGTTTCCGGAAGACCTGTGGATGTTTTAATCATGCCTGATGGTTCTCTTCTTGTTTCGGATGATTACGCGGGCTTGATCTATAGAATTACTTTTTCAAAATAATATTTTTCTAGATTCTATTTTCTGAAGAAGCTCAGTTTTTCCGCTCATTTCATATTGAACTATCAAATTACAATTTTATTATCACTGTTAATAGGAATCCTGCATCATGTATGAGCAATTAAACGTGAACCTGGAATCCGTTGAGAAGAAAGCATGGATTGATATCTGCATCCGCTTCACCTGACTGCCGGGAAACCGGGCCGGAAACTTAAAACCTTTAGTTCGGCAGAAGCTTCTATCATAGATAAAGTCGATACTCTTGCTTTGAACAGGACATTAGGGTTTGAATTTAGAAAATTGGGTGCCCAGCATTCTTTTAATCAGCCGGCGTTTGATGGATGGAATAAATAGCGGCTGTAAACATTTTATTGTAGAGACTGCGGAAAATACGCCGGAAAAAAAATCACAGTCTTTTTTAATTTAATTGATATGGGCTTTGAGCTGGTTTACAATAAAACAAATTTTATTTTCAAGTTTCAATAACAAAAAATTTTTACAGAAATATTATGGCAACCAAAATAACTTCTCCCTCCGTAATTAAAGCAGTGGGAAACAAACCGAAAATCATACAAGAATTCATTGGAAGAGTTAACACTAAAGACAAAAATGTGAGCATTGCAAGAATGAAAAGCCCAGGCGGCTGGGTTGAACCCGGACAAACTCCCGGATTTGATGAATATACAATAGTTTTAAAAGGTGAACTTCATGTAAAAACCAGGAATGAAGAAATTGTTGTTAATGAAGGAGAAGCTGTGATTACCAAAAAGGGAGAATGGATTAAATACAGTACGCCGCATCGGGATGGTGCGGAATATATTGCGGTTTGTCTTCCGGCATTTTCCCCGGAAACAGTAAATAGAGATGAATGATAAATTCTTTAATAACTCATCTGATCTATTTTTACTTTGCCTCTGAATATCCAATAAATTGTTATGGTGTAGCCTATTACAAACGGCATCCCTATCGCAGCAATAATAAGCATCGTGTACAAAGTTTTTTGCGAGGAAGCTGCATTGTAAATTGTAAGGCTGTAATCAGGATTAATTGTTGAAATTACAACATTTGGAAAAATTCCTGACGCAAATAAAGCCATTAGTGCGGCTATTGAAGCACAGGATGAAAGGAAAGCCCTTAATTCCCTTCCGTGATAAATTTCCCTCGGAATATTTGCAATGGCGAGCATATTCAGCAATGCAAGTATAAACAGCCATGGCTCGGATTTAAAATACTGGATCATATGCGGATAATAAATTAATGTTGCCATTGTTGTAGACACATAACAGATAACGAAAAAAATAATAGTATTATTCACCCATTTTTTAATTTCAGCCTGGATCTCTCCTTCGGTTTTCATTACCAGATAAATTGCCCCGTGCATCATAAAAAGTGCGACGGTTGTTATGCCCACCAGGATAGTGTACGGTTTAATTAATCCGAAGAAGTCCCCGGCAAATTCTTTATCGGATCCGACTGGAACTCCGGTTACAATATTCCCCAAGGCTACTCCTGCGAGGAAAGCAATAAAAATACTGGAAATACTGAAGAGAATGTCCCACATTTGTCTCCACCATTTTGCCTCCTGCTTGCTGCGGAACTCTATTGCCACAGCCCGGAAGATCAAAACAAAAATTAAGAGAAGGAATGCCGTATAAAAACCGGAAAAAACAGTTGCATAGACTTCCGGGAATGCTGCGAACAAAGCCCCGCCTCCTGTTACAAGCCATACTTCATTCCCGTCCCACACAGGTCCGATTGAATTTATTAGTGTTCTCCTATCTTTATCTTTTTTTACCAGAAGATGCAGTGAACCGACTCCCAGATCAAAGCCGTCTAATATTGCATAGCCGGTCAGCAGAACTCCGATAAGAATGAACCAGACAGTGTTTAAATCCATAATCCCTCCATGAACTCATTAAACTCTTTTAATGAATAAATCAAAATACGGATGAGCAGGTTGCTTGTAACTTTTTCATTTTTGCTTCTCAAACAGAAGCTTCTGCGTTTCATATTCGGATGCAATGGTTTCAGGTTCATCAGGCCCATGCTGAATCTTTTCATTCAAAAGATAAATAAAAAGAATGAAGAGAAATAAATAAATGACGGCAAAAAGGATTAAAGAGAAAACAATTTGATGAGCCTGAACCGTTTTTGATAAAGCTTCGGATGTTTTCAGCAGTCCGTATACAATCCAGGGCTGCCTGCCTACCTCTGCGGTTATCCATCCGACCTGATTTGCTATTTGGGGCCCAAGGACAGAAAAAACGAAAATCCATAAAAGCCATTTATGATCAAAAAGTTTTTTACGCCACCACAAAAAAGCACCGAGAGTAGAAATAAAAATTAAAAACATTCCTATTGCCACCATTAAATGGTAAGATTGGAATACAATATTTACCGGCGGCGTCATATTTTCAGGGAAGTGATTAAGCCCTTTTACTTTATGCTGTGTATCGCCGGAAATTAAATAACTCAGAAGCCCCGGTACTGCAACTCCGAATTTTACTTCCTGTTTATCTTCATTAACCCAGCCGAATAAATGCAATGGAGCGGGAGCCAATGAATCGAAATGAGCTTCCATGGCCGCAAGCTTTTCCGGCTGGTATTCGCTAACCACCATTGCACTGCGATGGCCTGTAAAAAGCTGGAAGTAAGATGCAAATAAAGCAAGCACCAGAGCAATTTTTAAGGAAGCTTCGGCAAAATCAAGATGTTTCTTTTTTAAAATATAAAATGCACTGACGCTTATAACCATGAAGGATCCTGCAAGCCATGCACCCGATAAAACATGCATAAGTCTTTCCATTGAGGAAGGATTAAAGACTAACTGCCAGAAATCAGTAATTTCTGCACGGACATTTTTTCCATAAGATACTAAATGATAACCAGCGGGAGTCTGCTGCCATGAATTCGCAACAACAATCCAGACTGCACTGAACATTGAACCGAGAGAAACCATTATCGTAGCAATAAAATGAGTTCTTGGTTTAACTTTATCCCAGCCGAAAACCAGCAGGGCAAGAAAACCCGATTCAAGGAAGAAGGCAAAAATTCCTTCGGCAGCCAGCGCACTGCCGAAAACATCCCCGACAAATCTGGAGTAGGTCGCCCAGTTTGTACCGAATTCAAATTCCATTACAATTCCGGTGGCCACACCCAATGCAAATGTTAAAGCAAATACTTTAACCCAGAATTTTGTCATTCTTTCATATAAAGGATTTCTTGTTTTTAGATATGTTCCTTCCATCAAGACAAGAATAACACCCAGACCGATGCTTAAGGGAGGGTAGATATAGTGAAAGCAGATTGTAAATGCGAATTGAATTCTGGCTAATATTTCTGTGTCCATTTTACGAACTCCGTTTTTTTATCACACCAGAATAAAAAATTTAGAAAATCATTTAACAAATAAGGAATAAATAATTATATAATGCAAAAAACTTGCTGAGTTTCTGAAAAATTCATACTGTCCAAAATAAATTCGAAAGAGAGTATAAGTTTGATAAAT
>JBLNGL010000586.1:0-5954 GCA_050264735.1 Ignavibacteria bacterium
TGGAATTCTTTCAGCTTCTCATTTAAAGGATTCAATATCGATTCTATATTTGTCTTATTCTGCTCTGTAAATTTTCTGCTTTTTTCATCGAGAAGCTCATTTGCAATATTCTTAAATTCCAAAGTGAATTTCTGCTGAAGATTTTCTAATTCCTCTTTCTGTTCGCAAAGCCGGGCTTGCAGATTTTTATAATCAGCATCTAATGCGGAATGAGATCTGTTTAATTCTAATATTTTAATTCTTTCGTTATTTAACTCCGCTGAAAGAACAGAGTTCTGTTCTTCAAAAATTTTATTTCTTTCATCGGCCTTTGCCGCTTTGCTTTCAAATCTAAACTTTGCAATAAAAAAAATTACAATAGCTCCAATTATTAATCCCGCTGCGAAAAATAAAATTTCCATAGCTTCAATTCTCTTTAAAATCTCTTATATAAATTTTCATTTCAGAGGAATTCTCGATTCAACTGAGGTAAGAAGATAATCGTTCTTTATTAATTTCAAAACATTTTTTATATCGTTGTAAATTACCCTGTCCTGCGTGAGCGGAGGAACTGTTTCTCTGATTACATTATAAACTATAGAAGTGCCTTCGCCGCATTTTAAGGGTTTTAGAAATTCGACAGCCTGAGCCGCCGTAAACAATTCAATTGCTAAAACATTCTGAAGATTCTCCATTATCCGGAAACATTTCTGAGCTGCAATTGATCCCATAGAATTATGATCTTCCTGGTTGGCTGAAGTAGGGATCGAATCAACACTCGCCGGGTGCGAAAGAACTTTATTTTCCGAAACAAGGCTTGCTGCGGTATACTGTGCAATCATAAGTCCGGAATTTAAGCCGCCGTTCATCGCAAGGAATCTGGGAAGTCCGCTCAAGGATCCGTTAACCATTCTTTCAATCCTTCTTTCGGAAACGTTAGCAAGCTCCGAAAGGGAAATACACATAAAATCCATTGCTAATGCCATTGATTGTCCATGAAAATTCCCCCCTTCAATGTGTTCGCCGGTTTCCGGAAAAATAATAGGATTATCATTAACCGAGTTCATCTCGATTTCTACCCTTGAACAGACATACTCAATCGCATCTCTCGATGCACCATGAATCTGCGGAACACAGCGGATGGAATATGCATCCTGAACTCTTGTATCATTGTTTAGGTGAGATTTTCTTATCTCGCTGTTGGCTATAAGTCTTAAAATATTCTCCGCCGTAGTTAACTGACCGGGGAACGGTTTCAAAAGGTGAATTTTTTTATCGAAAGCTTTATCCGTTGCTCTCAATGCTTCATGCGAAAGAGCAGCGCTCATATCTGCAATTTTAATCAGCTTGTTCGCCCAGATGCAAATGTAAGCAGCAAAAGCAGTCATCATCTGAGTGCCGTTAATTAAAGCTAAACCTTCCTTTGCTTCAAGGTTTACAGGTTTAAGCTTAGATTTTTTCAATCCCTCTTCAGCTTTTATTTCTCTTTCACACCATGCAGCCGGATCATTTATATCCTTGATTAATTGTACTTTCCCCTTTCCGATCATTGCAAGAACTAGATGTGAAAGCTGAACAAGGTCTCCGCTTGATCCGACAGAACCCTGAGAAGGAATGACCGGAATAATATTATTCTCGATCATTCCGGTGAGAAGTTTTAAGGTGGAATGCCTGATGCCCGAATAACCTTTTGCCAATGCATTAAGCCTGAGCAGCATCATAATTTTTACTATAAAGGGGGGAAGGTTCGCACCGGTTCCGGCGGAATGGGATAAAATTAAATTTTCCTGCAGTTTTCTAATATCCTTTTTTGAAATTTTTATATTCGCAAATTCACCGACCCCGGTAGTAACTCCGTAAATGCTTTCCTCTTCCTGAACCCACTTCTCCACAAGCTCTCTGGATGAATTGATTCTTTTTTTTGCTTCATGGGTTATTTCTATGGTGGGGTTTGTTTTTAAAAATGTTTCAATTTTATCCAGAGTTAAAGAATTACCGTCGATAAACAGATTGGTCCGGATAACCTGGCTGTGCTTAACCGCCATAAAGCATCTTCTTTATCTTATCGGAATTCTGCTTGTTTGTCCGATAGGTTATATGCATTTTGCTGTCATCATATTTTGTTGATAAAACCTTCGCAAGTGAATGAATCTTTGCCGCCATTTTTGTTTTTGTTAAATCCAAATCAATTTTTTCTTCAATAAATGATTCTTCAATAAATTCGTCTATTGTATCCTTAAGTGAGGCGATATTTATCCCCCGTTCTGCGGAAATAATTACGGAATTTTTATATTTATTTCTAACATACCCAATCCTATTTTTATCTTCAACGATATCTACTTTATTAAAAATTTTGATCTGATTTTTTTTGTCTGCATTGAGTTCTTTTAGTGTCTGCTCAACAACGTTTATATGATCTTCAAAATAATGATGAGAAATATCTATTACATGAAGTATAATATCTGCATCTCTGACTTCCATTAAAGTGCTTTTAAAAGAAGCTATAAGATGCGGCGGAAGTTTTCTGATAAAACCTACCGTATCGCTTAAAAGAAGTTTCTGATTCTTTCCCAAATTTATTATTCTCGTAGTTGAATCTAAGGTTGCAAATAATTTATCTTCTGCAAGTGCACCTGCTTTTGTAAGAAGGTTAAAAAGTGTAGTTTTTCCGGCATTTGTATACCCTACTAGGGAAATCCTCAGGAAATCTCTTCTTCCTTCACTTTGAGTTATCCTCTGCGATTCAATTTTTTCAAGCTTCTCTTTAAGGTGACTAATCCTGTTCCTTATCATTCTTCTGTCGGTTTCAATTTGAGTTTCACCGGGTCCCTTGGTTCTTATTCCTCCGTACTGCTTGGAAAGGTGAGTCCATTGCCTGGTAAGTCTTGGCAGCATGTACTGGAGCTGAGCAAGTTCAACCTGGGTTTTTGCTTCTTTTGTTTTTGCTCTAGTTGCAAAAATATGCAGGATTAATCCGCTCCTGTCTACAATTTTTCTGTTTACAAGCTTTTCGAGATTTCTCAGCTGAACCGGTGAAAGATCATCATCAAAAATTATAATATCTATATTATTATCTTCGGCTAATGAAATCAGCTCATCCGCTTTTCCTTTCCCTACATAATATGCAGGGTCAGCTGCAGGTCTGTCCTGAATGACTTTCAGTTTTGTTTCTGCACCGGCTGTTACAGCTAATTCTTCAAGCTCTTCAAGATGTTCTTCAACCGTTTCCTTATTTAAATGTTTTTTGTTTTCGCCATGAGGTTTATTTATTGCTACTAACATCGCTCTTTCTATATTATTCCTCGATACTTCAATCATGGATTTATCTGCAATTTCCTTTCTATATTAAAATACTTAAATAAAAGTTATATTTATTTAATTACTGCCAACGATCTCTTTTTTTGAACTCCTCGCAACCGCCATTTCGATAAATGCAAGTAATACTGCAGCGAATAATGCATATTTCCACAGTTCTGAACCGAATCTTGCCTGAAGTACTACTTCCGCAGGGTTTTGGTTTCTTTTTATTTCAATATAAATTCCTTTAAATTTTATTTTTTTGAGATAATCTTGAAATTCGCTGCTGCTTAAATATTTTAAGACCGATTCGGAAGGATCTGCATTAACAGGAAACATGCTGTAAATCTTCCCGCCTGAATAAATTTTATAAAATCCTGCCAGATTTGTTTTATTATAAGAGATAAAATTTTGTTCATTATTAATTTTGAAAAATTCCTCGGTATAATCCGGTCTTTCAATTTTTATTTGCGGTGAATAACTGTTGTTAAAATTTAAATTTACTGTTTCTCCGGCTAAATATTCTTCATCTCCTTTATTAATAAATGACAGGTAAAACACTGATTTATTAATCAATGGCACAAAAATACTTTTAATCGGGAATGTGCTCCATTCAAGCACCGGGGCAGTATTCATTAAAAGGATTTTTCCTTTCCCGAATTTGTATTCGCTTAGAAATGAGGTTCCGTCATTCAGGGAAATTATGTTTCTGCCTTTCCCTTCAGTTGTGATTTTAAAGTGATAAAATATTTGCGGTGATTCAATTTTTTTTAACCCGGTTTCTTTATTGTTTCCTTTTTCTTCGTTCGCAAAAATATTTTGAAAAAGCGGATGTTCATATTCAACATTTTCAAATACAAATGAGCTAGCCTGCTGATTTATTGCCCCAACCGTTCCTTTTATCTGCGGCAGATTTAAAAGTTGAGTTTTGCCGCGGTACTCGCCTTCCTCAGTATTTTTTCCGGGCATTATAAATAAACCGCCCCCTTCATTAAGAAAAGTTTTGAATTTTTCAAAACCGTCTGCATTTTTAATACCGATTAAAAAAACGGCTTTATACTGGCTTAAGTCCGTTGAGGAAATTTGATTTGTATTTTTAATTGTAACTTTCACCGGGTTTTCATTTTCTGCTACTGTAAGTGCGAGTGAAATAAAAGATGCATCTTCAGCATCATCGGTAAAAATGATTAGGGATATTTCCGGTGGTATAAATAAATTTGTATAGCGCCTGTTGTCATAAATGATTTCATCATCCTGCATTTCAGCATAAACATTAATAAAACCAGTATTTTTTATAGGTGCCTCCATTGTAAGCCGGGCTGATTCTCCCGCCTGAATATCAGCGCTCTGCTGCGCGCTTCTTTCACCGTTTATAAAAATTGAAACTACTGCATCTTCTGCGGTCTGCTTTGAATAATTTTCTGCAGTTATATCGAAACTCACCGGTTTATCTTTTTCAAATATTTGTGTATTAATTTTTATATTATTTATTCCAAAGTTGAAAATTTCTTTTCCCGAATAGTTTAATGAATATATTTTGACTTTTTCATCCAGGAGCTCGCTTAAATCGGATAGCGATCCTTCTCTTGCTAATCTGCCTGACTGAAAATCGGAAAGGATGTAAATCTCTTTATTAAAATTTTTTGAAGCTGAAACTATTTTTGAAGCTTTTATCAGGGCATCATGAAGAAAACCGCTGGCATATGAAATTTCAGTTTGCTCTACTCTGCTTCTGAAATCGGCAAGATTATTTGTGCTGTTCATTCCTTCATTATCACTGCCGGCGATTGTAATTAAAGCGGCATCATCGCCTTCCTGAAGCTGTTTAATTAATTCCTTAATAGTCTCTTTTGCCTGGTTGAAATATGATCCTTTAGCATCAACCACGGACATGCTGAATGTATTATCAATAATAAAAACTGCTGTTGTTTTTGCGGCTGAAGTTGTTCCGCCGATTGCAACACCCCTCAAAGCCGGTCTTGCAAAAGCCATTACAAGAAAGATTATAATCAAAACCCGCAGAGCAAGGAGAAGCCACTGCTTTAATTTAATTTTTTTGATTTTATTTTTCTGGAGTTCCTTTAAAAAAGCTAATGTGCTGAAATCAATTTTTTTTAATTTTCTTAAATTAAATAAATGGATTACTATCGGAATTGAAGCAGCTAAAAGTCCAAACAATATAACCGGATTGAGAAACAGCACTAATAAGTTATTTCCTTTATATTTTGATTGAAAATAGTGATTTCACTAAATGAATACTACATCAATATTTATACAGAGGAAAACGATTTCTCCTTTGCAGAGATGGTACTTTTTTGGTATGATGCCGAAGGTACATATTGTTACAAAACCTAAAAATTCCCATCAAAATTATATCTTACTCTGTAATGCAATTAAGTTCAAAGCACTTCCTGCTTTAAACCATTCAATTTGTGCATCGTTCATGGAATGGTTAAGCCAAATTTCTTCGGTGGTTTTATCTTTATGATTTATTATCATCTTTATTTGCTGTTCAGGCTTCAAATCATTAATAATTAGAGATACCGTATCATCTTCAAGGATCTTTTCATAATCCTTGGGGTTAGCAAATGTCAGCGGAAGCATTCCTTGTTTTTTTAAGTTCGTTTCATGGATTCGGGCAAAACTTTTTACGATAATAGCTCTTCCGCCAAGATACC
>JBLNGL010000587.1:0-4888 GCA_050264735.1 Ignavibacteria bacterium
CAAAGGAAGCCAAGCGACTTTTAAATCTCTTCCTGGAAGGTCTGGCTGTGGTAAATCATGGAAAAAATATTTTTATGGCGTTTGTTTTTTCTGTTATAATCTGGCTGGTGGAAGCTTCAACTTATTATATCGTCGGTTTATCCTTCGGTATTAATCTTCCGGTCTATGTGTCATTACTGGTTGTTGTAATTGTAAACATCGGCATATTGATTCCTTCAGCACCCGGTTATATCGGAGCTTTTGAATTCTTTTGTATCAGTGCGCTTGCAATATTTTCTATAGAACAAAGTGTGGCTTTAAGTTATGCTATTGTGCTTCATGCCGTATTATTTATCCCGATAACCGCAATAGGAATTTTCTATTTCGGAAAAGAAAATTTAAAGTTTGCGGAAGTCACCGGTATGGCAAAAATACCCCCAACGGGTATTTAAGTTTGAAATAAAATAAAAGGAGTTCTTAATGGGTTCAATAGTTATTTTAGGCGGTGGATTAGCAGGATTGAGCACTGCCTGGCATTTGAAAAAAGCTGGATATGATAATTTCCATATATTCGAAAAAGAATCAAGAATAGGGGGTCTTACCCGTTCTGAAATCATAGATGGATTTACATTCGATTATACGGGTCATCTGCTCCACTTTAAAGATAAAAATATTAAGGAAACTGTTCTGGGATTGCTGGGCGATAACATCGGATTTATAGAGAGGAACTCCTGGATTTATTCTAAAAATGTTTTCACGAGATATCCCTTCCAGACGAACACCTTCGGTCTCCCCGAAAATGTTATAAAAGAATGCATCATCGGTTTTATAGAAGCTAAGTATGGAAAGAATGGAAAAAATTCGGATGATTCGCAAACCTTATCACAGGAGGAAAAAACATTTGAAGGCTGGATAATGGAAAATTTCGGCAGCGGGATTGCCAAACATTTTATGCTTCCCTATAATGAAAAATTATGGACGGTGCATCCCAGGGAGATGACGACTGAATGGATGGGCAGATTTGTTCCGCAAACTTCACTTGAACAGATTCTGGACGGGGCTCTGTCGGACCAGTCTCAAAAAGTAGGATACAATGCTAACTTTTATTATCCGCTGCAGGGCGGAATTGAATCGCTGCCGAAAGCTTTCGCTTCATCTTTAAATAATATTCATACCGACAGCGAAATAAGTAAGATAGATTTAAAAGAAAAGAAGGTAACTTTAAAAAGCGGTGAAGAGATTAGATACAATAAACTAGTTTCTACCTTGCCGCTGAATGCACTTGGAAATTCGATTGTTTCTCTTCCTTCAAATATTAAAAATTCAATTTCAGACCTCAGGTATAATTCTGTTTTTAATATAAATCTTGGAGTAGACAGGAATATAAGCGACAAGCATTGGGTTTACTTTCCCGAACCCGAATACAGCTTTTACAGAATCGGCTTCTCAAGTAATTTCTCCCCTTACATGTCTCCAAAAGGAACAAGTTCGCTGTATATCGAAATTTCTTACACTGACAATAGGCCTATAGATAAGAAACGGGCTGTTGAAAAAGTGAAAGACGATCTTATCAAAGCAAAAATATTAAATGAATCCGACAGGATTCTAGTCGAAAAATGCTTTGATATTAAATGTGCTTATGTTATCTACGATAAAAACAGGACAAAAGCAGTCAACGGGATAAAAAATTACTTGCAGGAAAATGATGTATATACAATAGGCAGATACGGATCATGGGAATACTCAGGAATGGAAGATGCGATGATTCAGGGAAAAGAAATTGCAGGAGCTATAGTGAATGAAGATAAGGAAGGATTTGTTCTTAAAAAACCTGAAAAGACTCCGGCTGTTTCCATTGTTATACCGGTTTATAATGAGGAAAAAATCTTGGAAAGCGCAGTCCGTGAGATTGTTGCAGAAGCAGACAAACTGAATATTGTTTACGAATTAATAATTTGTGAAAATGGAAGCAAAGACCGTACATTGGAGATCGGTCA
The DNA here is from genome assembly GCA_050264735.1 of Ignavibacteria bacterium. Classification (GTDB taxonomy): domain Bacteria; phylum Bacteroidota; class Ignavibacteria; order Ignavibacteriales; family Ignavibacteriaceae; genus DATKLQ01. Next base: position 1,977 of record JBLNGL010000587.1, read on the forward strand.
GGAATTATCGAAAATCTTTCCGCAGGTACGCGCTATTCATTGCCCTGAACCGAATTATGGTGCCGCATTGAAGCTTGGAATATTGAAAGCTATCGGGGATAATATTGTCTGCTTTGAGATTGACTTCTGGGATGGCCCTTTTATTGAAATTGCTAAAGTGCTGCTCAGGAAATATGATGCGGTTGTAGGCTCAAAAGCGGCTGTAGGTGCAAGGGACAGACGCCCCTTCATCCGCAGGTTCATAACATACAGCTTCAATTTATTCCTCCGTATATTCTTCGGTTTTCAGGGAACGGATACTCATGGTATAAAAGCTTTCCGGCGTGAAAAGAGCATCAGTATTGTGAATGACTTAAAAACCAGCAAAGATATCTTAGCAACCGAACTAATCCTTAGGATGGAAAGGGCCGGATTTTACATGTGTGAAATTCCGCTGGAAATCGAGGAAAGAAGACCTCCCACGATCGGTCTGCTCAAACGCGTACCCAGCACCATAAAAAACCTTTTCACACTCTGGAAAGCTACAAGGAACCTTAAGAGTGTTGATGTTAAAAAGCTTGAGCCGGCACCAAAAGTCGTCAAATAGGAAAATTTTATGTCGCAGTTTAACAGACACTTCATAATGAACGCTATGACTGTTGATCTTGAAGACTGGCACCATAGTGTAGATTCAATTCCTTTTGAAGATTGGTATAAATACGAGTCCAGGGTTGAAAAAAATACTTATAAGATTCTGGAATGCTTCAAAGATGCAGGCTTAAAAGCAACATTTTTCGCTCTGGGATATATTGCCGAAAAATATCCGGATCTAATAAAAGAGATTAATTCGTTAGGACACGAGATAGCCACTCACGGGCATTCACACAGATTAATATACCGCCTTACACCTGAAGAATTCCGCAAAGATTTAAAGCGCTCTGTAGATGCAATTGAAAATATAATCCAGCAGAAAGTACTCGGCTTCAGAGCTCCTTACTGGAGTATAACTGAAGAATCACTATGGGCTTTAGACATCCTTCAGGAAGAGGGAATGTTGTACGATTCAAGCATTTTTCCTATTAAAACTTATCTTTACGGTATTTCCGGATCTCCAGTTTATCCTTATATTATAAAAGAAAACAACGGCAAAAAATTATTCGAATTTCCTCCATCAACAATTTCTGTTTTCAGCAGAAAAATTCCGGTTGCCGGGGGTTTTTATATGAGATTATTCCCTTACTGGTTTATAAACTCCGGAATTAAAAAAATAAACAAGGAAGGGCAGTCCGCAATTATCTACATTCATCCTCCCGAGTTTGATCCCTCCAAGCCTGTTTTAAAACTCCCCTTAAAAGAGAAAATTCTCCATTATTATAATCTTGATGTAATGGAGGGCAAAATCAAGCAACTAGTAACGGAATTTAAATTCTGTACGATTAAAGAATTGTTAGATTTAAGATTTAATAATTTAACTGAAAAAAATTATTTAATTTGAAAAATTTTCTCGCAAAAAAATTTGATAGTTTTTTAAAAATCATTCTTAATAGGGGATAAAATTTATGTCCGATCAGAAAATTAGAAAAAAAACGCTTTTAGTTTTTTTTATAATTACCCCGATTATCCTGGCTTTTGTTGTTGGAGAAATTTATATAAGAATTTTTAAGGAATATACTACGCCTGAATTATTAAAAATAAAATCATTACAATACGTTCCCTCAGTTTTTTCCCGTTTTGTTTTTCCGGAAAAAAAACAAGTGACTGAACTTACCGGTAAAAGACCTTCATATTATATTAACCCGAGGGGATACAGAGGAAAAGAATTTAATATTATAAAAGATAAAGGAACAATAAGAATTATTATATATGGCGGTTCCGCGGTTTTTGATATATATAAGTCCGAGGGAAAAGATTGGCCTCACAGAATAGAGCAGATTCTTAAGGAAAAAGGCTTAAATAATGTTGAAGTAATTAATGGAGGAATACCCGGGCACACAACTTTTGATGCCCTGGGAAGACTTTTTTCAGACGGCTGGACACTTAATCCTGACTACGTTATAAATTATGAGGCCTGGAACGATATATGTTATTTTACTAATAACATAACCATTCAAAAATACTATAAACCTTATATAGAAGGAGAAGATCCGCGGATAAGTTATCAGAATACAATTGATAAACTTTTATGTGAAACTTCTCAATTGTATGTACGCTTGAGAGGGAAATACTATGATTGGAAGTATAATATTGGAATTGAAGGTGCGGCCGTTCCTACTAGTGATGAAGAAATGACAGAATTGTCTTTAAAACAGTACAGATTAAATCTGGAAATGTTTGTCGATCTTTCGCGCAACATCAATGCAGTTCCCGTTCTTATTACACAGGCCAGACTAGTTGATAAAAACAATACTCCTGAAGAGAAATCAAAAATCGCTTATGAATATCAGAAGATGAATCACTCAAACCTTGTTAAGGCTTTCGAAAAAACCGACGAAATTATCAAGGGGATATCCTTGAAAAAAAAAGTTAACATTATAGATCCATCAAAAACAATGAGCGGTAAATCTATTTTCTTTAAAGATCATGTGCACACAACAGAAGAAGGTTCTGATCAGTTAGCAAAAATTATCTCGGATGGTTTATTTGATATTATAAGCAACAACAATTAATTTAGGGTAAAAATACTTAAGATCTTCATAAATAGATTTTTCAAGTTCCCTCTCAACCGGATAATAAAAATAATCTTAAATTGTACTCGCCAAAAAGTTATATTTTAAGTCTGACTAAAATTACTATTTCCAAAAAAATAAAAGGCAGTTTATGAAAATTGGCTTTATGTTAAGATCCCTGGATGAAAAAGGAGGTATAGGAATCTATACTAGGTACCTTATCGAAGGAATCCTGAATACAGATACAAAAAACCAGTACGTACTGTT
>JBLNGL010000588.1:0-5997 GCA_050264735.1 Ignavibacteria bacterium
GGTGATGCCGAGTTTCAGCAGAAATGCTACAGGGAAATAGAAAGGCTTTGCAGGAACAATATTACTTTAATTTTTGTCTCTCACAATGAATCCGATGTGGCCAAGGTATGCAAAAGGGTTATTTGGCTTGATGAAGGAAATATCCGGTTTGATGGAAATGCGCAGGAAGCCCTTAAGCTTTACAGAAAAACTATACCGGATAATTAATGTTCGATCCTGTAAAAATAGTTGATATAAATATCTCCCCGTCAGCCGGAAAACTTAAGGATTTGGGAAATCTGGAAAATTACAAGCTGCTGAAGGGATTGGTGAGGTGGGATAATGTCGCAATCGGATTTATTAAAGTCCCCGTCGTTAACGGATTTGTTTCCAAAACAGAAATTATTAAAAGTATTACTCTTCATCATTCAAAAAAAATTCTATCTATAGTCCTTCAGAAGAGATATGAGTATACAAAAGGAAATGAATCGCCTGCTTTCATAAAGAATTATCCTCTGGTTACTGTTGCAGTATGCACGCGAAACCGGGCGGAAAACCTGGAACTCTGCATTGATTCTCTTTTAAAATTGAAATACCCGAAAATTGAGATAATTATTATTGATAATTCTCCTTCCGATTATTCCACCAGAAATTTAGTTAAACAATTCAATGAAAAGATCGGCAGTGCTTCAAATAATTCTAAAACTTTAAAGTACTGTTGTGAATCGATACCCGGCTTGAATTGGGCGAGAAACCGTGCAGTCAAGGAAGCCCAAGGTGAAATAATTGCATTCACGGATGACGATGTAGTCGTTGATGAATATTGGATTGATGAATTAGTTAAACTTTTCGATGATGCGCCGGATGTAATGGCGGTTACCGGTTTGGTAGTTCCATTTAAACTGGAATACTGTCCGGAATATCTGTTTGAACAGTATGGCGGGTTTGGTAGAGGATTCAATAGAATTTGGTACCGGTGGTCGGGAATCAATGAAGACGGGAAGAAGGAAAAAGCAGTAAAATTTTTTGGAGGTACCGGTAAATTCGGAACGGGTGCCAATATGGCCTTCCGTAAAAAAGTTTTTGAAAAAACCGGAATGTTTGATCCTTCGCTGGATGTCGGAACACCGACAAACGGCGGCGGTGATTTGGAAATGTTCTTCCGGATAATTAAATCCGGCTTCTCTTTGGTTTATGAACCAAATGCAATAGTATGGCACCGTCACAGAGAGACTTATGAAGATTTAAAAATACAAATAAGAAATAACGGTATCGGGTTTTATGCTTATTTGACAAGAAGCTTTGCGGTTTATAAAGATGAAAGGTTCCGTATTGTTTATTTAGGACTCTGGTGGTTTTTATACTGGAACATTAGAAGATTAATTTTAAGCTTTATTAAACCGGGTTATTTTCCCCGAGATTTAATTTTTGCGGAATTGAAGGGCTCTGTAATAGGACCATGGAATTATCTGAAGTCAAGAAAAAATGCCGGCAATTTGAGCAGGTTATATAACTTGCCTTTAGAAGAAAAATTCATCCAGGCCGCGGATGATTTTTACAGGAAATATTACCAAAAGAAAAAATCGATCCTTAAAACCACAGAACTTTTCGGTTTCCGTTTACCTAAGGAAAATTTTGAAGAATATTACAATTCTAGAATAATCCTGCTGGGCAATAAAAAGTATATTTCCAAACTCGAGATTAAAAACAATTACTCTTCCATCGGGAATACGAGGTTTAATGAAGAAATTTTTAGCTCGGTTCCACCATCGTTTTTTGGGATTCCCGGGGAAATGACTGAGGAAAATTTTGAAAATATTATTTCATCTTATTCATTGCCCCTGGTTCCGGTTTCTGAAAAGAAACGGCTCAGAAACAACATAAAAATTTCGATAATTATTCCTACTTTCAACAGACCCGCGGATCTCATGAACTGCCTCAATTCTCTGAATACAATAAAAATTGAGCGTGAAGCTGAAATAATTGTAGTGGACAATAATCCTGCCTCTCAATCAGCAGCCGAAGTAGTAAATCAATTTGAAAATGTTAGGCTTATAGGAGAGGAGAGGAAGGGGCTATCTTCCGCAAGAAACCGGGGCATTAGAGAATGCAAGGGCGAAATAGCTGTCTTTATTGATGATGATGTAATTGTTTCTTCATCGTGGCTTGAAAACCTGCTTGAACCTTTTAACAATCCCTCAGTAATGTGTGTTACCGGGAATGTATTTTCTCTTGAGCAGGAAACCAAAGCCGAAAGATTATTTGAGCTTTACGGAGGATTGGGAAGGGGGGACGCGGCGGAAGAATACGGACCTGATTGGTTTGGCAAGAATAAAGTATATGCGCTGCCCACCTGGGAACTGGGTGCTACGGCAAATGCTGCTTTCAGGATAAAAATATTTAATGAAGAAAAAATCGGTCTGCTTAATGAAGCTTTGGGTGCCGGGACTCCTTCCGGCTGCAGCGAAGATACATATCTTTTTTATAAAATCTTAAAAGCAGGATACAGTATTTATTACCAGCCTGCCGCATATGTTTTTCACAAGCATAGAAAAAAAACCATAGAATTTTATAAGCAGATTTTTAATTACAGCAAAGGTCATGTTGCATACAATCTCTTGACATTCTTTAATGACAAAGATAAAAGAGGTTTGGTAAGAATATTTTACGAACTGCCGTTATCGCATCTTTTAAATATTAAGCGGAGACTATTAAAGCAGTCAAATTATCCTTTGAGTCTTACAATAATAGAAATATTGGGAAATCTCTTAGGTCCGTTTGCGTTAGTTCAATCAATATGGAGATTAAAGAAAAATAAAGAAAAATTGAAATTAGGATCGAGTTCGAATCAATCTCCTAAAATCATGTATAAAACTTCGTAACTATTATGGCTTTAGATCTAAGTTTAAAAAAGAAAAAACTCATGCTGGTTTTAATAACCGTTGGATTTTTATTCTCGATATTGTTCCTAAGCTGGTGGTTTGAAGCGCAAAGGATTCAAAAGCCTTTTTATATTGTTTCTTTTGTTGTTGTTATAATGTATGTGATAGCACAGGTATATTTTTTATGGTACATTTATTTAAACGCAGAATACCCTAAGAAGAAAAAATCAAACAGGATATTTAAAGTAGATGTATTTCTTCCTACCTATAATGAACCCCTCTATTTAGTTGAGAAAGCTTTAAAGGCTATGGTAGAAATGAGCTATCCTCATAAAACCTACCTTATCGATGACGGCGGTAAACAGGAATTCAAAAAATTAGCCGGGAAATACTGTGCGGAGTATATTACCAGGCCCGAAAAAAAGCATTATAAAGCCGGAAATATTAATAATGCGCTTAAATTTTCGAACGGTGAGATAATTGCTGTTTTCGACGTGGATCATATACCCGCACAAAATTATTTAGATGAAGTAATGGGGCATTTTGAGAATCCCAAAATAGGTGTAGTGCAGGTTGCACTTGATCACTATAACTGCAATGAAAGTTTTGTCGCGAATGCATGCTACAAGCTCAATGATGAATTCTTTGCTGCTACAATGATCGGCATGAGCGGATGCAATTCAACTGTAATATTCGGAAGCAATTCAATTTTTAGAAGGGATGCACTGCTGTCGCTCGGAGGCTACATCCCCGGGTTAGCTGAGGACTTGAATACTTCAATTCATCTCCATGCCAAGGGATGGGAATCCGCTTATGTAGCCGAGATACTTGCCAAAGGATTAGTGCCTGCCGACTTAATGGCATTTTTCAAACAGCAGCTGAAATGGGCAAGAGGAGTATTCGAAACTTTACTTCGTCATTTTCCGCTTCTCTTTAAACACCTTAACTGGAAAAAAAGAATTTGCTATATAACCAGGATGACTTACTATCTTGCTGGTCCTCTTATATTGGTTCATTTAATTTTTACAATTATGGCTCTTTTTTCCCGGCAAATTAATCTTCACTATGCCGAATACCTGCTTCGGGCAATGCCCTTCGTCTTTATGTTTTTTTTAATACAGGTTTATGCAAAGTATTTCTATTTCATCAAAGAAAAGAAAAAAGGATTTAATATCGAAGGCCTGCTGCTGGTTCTGGGTACCTGGCCGGTTTATACACTAGCTTTTATTGCGGCCATTTTGAATATTCAAATACCGTTTATATCAACACCTAAAGCACCCTCTAAAACAGGATCTATGAAAATAATTCTTCCCCAGATCATAATAATTGCTGCTCTTTTGTCGGGCATAATTTATACATTTATTAACTACATCGATTATCTTTCATTAATTACAATCTCATTCGCATTAATAATGATTTTGCTGCATTGGGGTATTTTCTTTGCAACATGGGAAAGTTTTAAGGGGACTAAATCCTTTCACGAACCTCATTCCTTCGAAGATTTTCTTGTCCCGAAAACTCTGAATCTAAAATAACGAATTGAATTTAATAGATGGAATTGAAAGTATCGATTATAATACCGGCTCATAATTCCGCTGGGACAGTTGAAGAAACTCTTGAATCGGTTTTAAAGCAAACTTTTAAAGATTGGGAAGCAGTAATCGTCAATGACGGATCGAGCGACAATACTGAAGAGATTATAAGCCGCTTTTTAAATAAAGATAAACGGTTTAGGTATGTTAAACAGGAAAAATCGGGCGTATCTGCAGCAAGAAACAACGGAATTGACAATGCCTCCAACGAGTGGCTCCTTTTTTTAGATGCTGATGATCTGATTAAACAGGATATGCTTGAAAAAATGACTAAAGCCGCAATGCTTCATCCGGAATGCGATCTGATCCTCTGCAATTGGGAACGCCTTACCACAGACGGTAAAACAATAAAGGAAATCGGACCTAATTGGGCTGCTGTCGATGCTTTTAATCTTTTTGCAGTCACCTGCGCATTTTGTATTCATTCATGTATGGTAAGAAAATCTGAAGTAACTAAGGTCGGCAAATTCGATCAATCATTGACAACCTGTGAAGACTGGGATTTGTGGCAGAGAATAGCACGGACCGGCGCTAAATTCACTCTTATAACTGATTCGCTCGCAGTTTACAGGATGAGATCTGCATCTGCTTCCAACAAGGGAATACAGTTGTTTAAGGACGGGATGACAGTTGTGCAAAGGGGTCATTCTAGAGACAGCAGAGTTAAAGAGCCCGATGAAAAGTATATTAATGGTACATCAACACCTGATTTGCAGAATACAATAAATGGTTTATTTACCTGGTCATCGGGATTAATATTTGGTTCGGGGGATGATCCTTCAAAATTGATTAAGCATTTGCCTGTCCGAGAAAAAATCTTTTTTGATATACCGGCATTTACAACTGATTTTTTCAAAGCGGCAATCCTTCCAACCGGTTCCTCATTTGAAATATGGGAAAGACTCTACATTAAGAATTTTGAAGTTCTGAAATCATTTCTTCAAAAAGTTGAGGATTTGACCTCTACGCCTGAATTTGTAAAAAGATCATTAGGTTCTTTTGAAAAGCTTTTTTTCTATATAGCGGATTTTTCTTCATCCAAGATTATAGGATCTACTTTAGGGACTTTGATTGATATTACTCAAGAAATAAATCACTTGACAACTGAGAAGCATATTGAAAAAGTTATTATAAAAATTAAAGCCGGAGAAAAAGTTTTCGGGAATATTGAACTTCCTGTTATTAACGGTTTTGTTCATAAATATGTTATCAAGGATGCCGTAGCGGAAAATTATGCCTGGCAGATTCTCGGCGAATTTTTTAAGGAAAATATTTATAAGAAATTGAGCTTGAGCAGGCTGATCGGATTAAAGATTAGAATGAGTCAGCATAAGCAGAAAATTCATAAGAGTTCAGCGAATTATTACGAAAAGCTGCACGATTTTATAGGATGGGCAATTTTTCTCCAGGAAACTTTTAATAAGCGTTATTGGATCAGCAAACGGTTTTATCTGCCGGCGCGACAGTTAAAATTTGTACAGACTATAATACAGAAACATGATCCAGTTTCGATTGAGATTGGGAACGAAATTCCGAATATAAGA
>JBLNGL010000589.1:0-2506 GCA_050264735.1 Ignavibacteria bacterium
CTAGGCAGAGAAATATCTAAAAGAGTTAATAACCAATTTCAAACCATATTGAAAGTTGATAATCCAAATTTTTACCAACGGATTTGGGGAAGAAACTCTAAAGATATTTTCCTTTTAATGACTGATGGATTAGCTCATTATAACGGTACTGATACTGAATATCTTTTTTATTTCAAAGTAACACCAAGAACTCAAATTTTCGGAGCAGCACTTTTTGAAAAGGATGTTTTCTTTTTAGTCGGAGAGGCAGGAACAAATTTAAATTTAATTTATCATGGGAAATTAAACTAGGAGCTTATAACTTAAAAAACAAGGAGACGGTGCGCCAACACCATCTCCTCTTAATTAAAATAATCCTTAAGGATTGCTACCTTTATTCATTCACATTGTAAATGAACGGGTGCCTGTCAATGACAAGGTTTTAATAAAGGTATATGATATTCTCGGAAGGGAAATAGCCGAATTAGTTAACGATACTCAAAAGGCCGGGAAATATTCGATTAATTTCAATGCCACGCATCTTTCCAGCGGAGTATATTTCTATTCTATTACAGCCGGTTATTTCAGGCAGGTAAAGAAAATGATTTTGGCGAAGTAATCAGAACCCCACCTCGCCTCCCCTTTGGCAAAGGGGAGGACGGGAGGAGTTAAATATTCAAATCCTGAACCATTTTGGTTCCGGCTTTGCTTCCTCTCATTCATACAATCATCCATTGATACAATCATCCATTCATCCAAACTTCATCCAGCATCCCGCTTTGTATTTTCCCTTCCTCCTTTCTTAATTTCATCAGATATAATTAAATTATCGTGAATAAATATCCGGAGTTTATCTAAATAAATATGCAGGATTTCGATTTCAGCCGTCTGAGGAAAATTAAGGTTGTAGTTTTCGATCTGGACGGCACTCTGCTTTCGAACAAAGGAGAAATTGGAGCTGAAACAAAGGAATTAATTAAAAAACTAAAGAGCCATAAAATCAGGTTTTCATTTGCTACCGGTCGCCTTCATACCGCAATAATGAAATATGCCGGCGAACTGGAAATAAATATTCCTTTAATTTCTCTCGACGGTTGCTTAATAAAAAGTTACCCGAGCAACGAAATATTATTTGAATCCTTTGTAAAAGAAAAATATGTCAAGAAAGCAATCGGCTTTGCCGAAGAATTTTTAGTAAATGCGGCTCTTTGCCATGATAATGCTATTTACTATACCGAACAGAATTCGATTATTCCCCAGATAATAGAGAAATTCGGAGCTAATTTTGAACCCGTGCAGAGCTATGAAAATTTGTGCGGTAGAACCCTGGAGGTGGTATTGGCAGGAGACAACCGCGGAGCAATTAAGTATATTTACGAAAGGATGCACTTTCCTTATTCCGTCGGCTTGAATACTTCTTTGATTAAGTCTAGTACTTTTGAGGGAATATATTATTTAGAGATCCGGCGTAAAGGTTCATCAAAAGCAAATGGTTTCCGGAGATTGTTAAAATATCTAAAAATTAAGGAAACCGATGCTGCCGTAGTGGGCGACTGGTATAATGATATAAGTTTATTCCAGACTAAAGCAGTTAAGGTTGCTTTAAGTAATGCCGTGCCGGAAATTAAAAGGCTGGCAGACATTATTACAAAAAGAAACAACAATGAAGACGGGACGGGAGAATTTCTGCAGATGATCTTAAAATCAAAAAATATTAATGGCTGAAAAATTAATCCTGAAAACAAGCAAAAGAATAAAGCTCCTGATCGGCTTCATCACCGTTCTGCTTATAGTGTTAATGTTCCCTAAGGGCGAATCGATAGAATCCGAAGTTACAGAAGGAAGCATCTGGATACATGATGACTTGATTGCACCGTTTACATTTCCAATCATAAAAGATTATGCGGTCTACAGCAAAGAATTAAATGAAGCCCGAAACGGTGTATACCCTGTATTCGAAAAACGGGAAAACACTTTAGGCAGAGTACTTGATTCTTTAAAAACATATAATGCTTACCTCCTTAAAATATTAAACAGCAGCTTAATAAATCCTTCCCCAAGAAATGAAAATACTACGTTCCTGAGCGATGCTTCTTTCAACACCTTTATAAATCTTAGGAAGCAGGAGCGGAATCTTCTTGCCAGCAGAAGCACAAGCCTGAACCAGATTTTTTCATTCATTAATGAAATAATTATTGAGCTTTATAGAACAGGAATTGTATCTCACACAGCTGATGATCTAAAGGCAGACAGCATTGCAGTAAGAACAGGCAATATAGATAATATTGAAAAAATAAGTGATTTTTTAGCAATCAATGAAGCAAAAGAAAGATTAATAAGAGAGATAAAGAAAGTTGAATATAGCCAGCCGGTCGAAGAGGCTATAATCGAATATGCGGTTCATTTCGTAAAATCCGATTTGATTTACAGCAGAAAATTAACCGATGAAGAGATTGATCAGGCGGAAAATAATGTTTCCAAGTATTCGGGATTTGTAACTGAGAATGAAAGAATTATTGCAAAGCAT
>JBLNGL010000590.1:0-4504 GCA_050264735.1 Ignavibacteria bacterium
GAAAAAGCGATGTAACCGTTGTTTTCGATTCCCTGGATTTATCCCAATATGTAAATACGGGAGTCACTTATAATTTATTTGAAGTAGACCTCGCCGCAAAACATAGAATATTCTTAAGGGGCTCTGATCTAGAGTTCCGCTTTATATACAGCCAATATTCCGCAACTTTGGAAAGTTTTATTATACCGGTTATAGAACCGCCGGCATTGTATCCGTCATTTAATGATACTTATTTTATCGGCAGAAATTTCCAGCTTAAGTATTCATTTAATGCAATCCTGCCGGACAAGGATGAAGATATTAACCCTAAAGGAGTCGTGTTTGAAGCACTTTATAATTATGAATCGAATAAACTTAATGAAACAGGTAATTATACCGTTGAAGACGGCATACTTAAACCTAGTTACGGCACATTTAATTTCCACCGGTTCGAATTAATTTCGAAAATGTATTTCCCCCTTTGGTGGGATCATACGTTAACTGCCCAGGTAAGAGCAGGTTCAATTTTAGGTCCCAGGCAGCCCGACTTTTTTGATTTTTACCTCGGCGGATTAATCGGTATGAAGGCTTATCCCTTTTATGCAATCAGCGGCAACGAAGTGGGCTGGCTGAATTTAACTTACCGTTTCCCCTTATTTAAGAGTATCGATGCCAGAGCCGGGCATTTTTACCTGGATAAAATTTTCTTTTCAGTTTACGGCGATTTCGGAAATGCATGGACAGGCAGGTTTCCCAGGATGAATAATTTTAAAAAAGGAGCCGGAGCCGAACTGAGAATTCAAATGAACTCCTATTATCTTTTCCCAACCAGCATATTCTTTAATGTCTCTTACGGATTTGATAAAATCCAAAGAATAGTAAGAAATGAGAAGATCACTTATGGAAAGGAATTGAGATTCTACGGCGGTGTTTTATTCGGATTTGATTTCTAAATTTTTTTCAGGTCGATTTTAATGATTCTTTTTATATAACCCTAATCTAAATGAATTTTATGATGAAAAAAATCATATTTATAAGTTCAATCCTGGTATCCTTTGCTGCTGCACAGCCCGGTGATTCACTGCTTTCGGGAAATTTACAGGCTGATTCCAGATACCTGCTAAGTCAATTAGAATCTAAGCAGCATCCTGTCGTGCTGCTGCAGGTCCAAAATAAAAAATCGCCCTTTTTAGCCGGATTATTTTCATTAGTAATTCCCGGAGCCGGTGAATTTTATACCGGCGATTATTGGAAAACTGCAATTTTTGTCGCTCTTGAAGCGGCATTAATTACTACTGCTGTTGTATACGATAATAAAGGAGATAATAAAACCGACGAATTTCAGCAGTATGCGGATGATTATAAGAACCCTGCTCATAATTGGAGTGTTGTTAAATATTCTCAATGGATTATTGATAATAGGCTGGATGGTGTCGATCCCGGGATTATCATAAGCGATGATGAATCTCTTCCACCATGGGAAAGAGTAGATTGGGCAGTATTAAATCAGTATGAAAACGGAACCCATAAGCTTCCGCTTCATGGGGAGCAGCAGTATTACGAGCTAATTGGGAAATATCCTCAATTCACACCAGGCTGGAATGATTTCCAAGTAGGTCAGAATATTCTGGAGTTTCCTCCTAACTTTAAAACTTATTCTTCAATGAGGGGTAAGGCAAATGATTATTATAATGTTGCGGACAAAGCCGTAATCGGAATTTATATCAATCATTTCCTTTCGATGCTTGATGCGGTATGGAGTGCCGTGCAGTTTAATAAAGATCTTACGGTGAAATTCAGATTTGAAGAAATAAATTACACTTTAAATAATGAAAGAGTGCCTACCATTAAATTTTCTCTCCAATTATAATAAATTATTAAATATTTTTTAATTTCATGAAATTTTTTGTTCCGAATCACATATCAATATAATTCTAAGCGATATATTTTTTGAGATGAATTGTTGTTTATCCTGATATATTTTCTGAATGTTAAGGGAATGATCTTTGAGGGACCAGCGGGGTACTGATGTATACAGTTCAATTCTTTCCTGGGCTTTAGGTAAAAATCTATAAGTAAGCAATCCTGAAAATCCTACTTCCGTTAGCGGAAGATAAATATCTTTATAAGGATTTCTCTATGATTATTGGAAAAAATAATTGTACGGAAGAGTTCTGCATTATAGGCGGAGGACTTGTAGGAACTTTGCTGTCCATTTTTCTGGCGGAAAGAGGGATAAGATCAGAAATATTTGAGAAAAGACCGGACATCCGTAAGACTGATCTTGGAGAAGGAAGGTCAATAGTAATGTCGCTTTCTCATAGAGGCTGGCATGCATTAAATGCTGTTGGGCTGAAAAGAAAAATTGAAAAGATATCGGTTCCTAAATTTGCCAGGATGGTTCATCATTCTGACGGAACCATAAATTCGCAGCAATACGGTCGAAAAAATCATGCGCTGTATTCGGTAAACAGGAGAACGATTAATTCAATTCTGCTAAATCGTGCAGAAGAAACCGGATTAGTAAAAATTTACTTTGATAGTGAATGCAGTGAGTTGGATTTAGAGAATCGGAAGGTTGTATTTACAAATCCCAAAACTAAGCGGAAATACCTGAAGAACTATGATAAAATAATTGGTGCCGATGGAATTTTTTCAAAGGTAAGAGGTGCGATAACCTCGGCTTACGGAAGCAATAACGGCTTAACCGCACATGATTACGTATATAAAGAATTTACTATTCCTCCCGGCAAAGAAGGCAGGTATATTCTTCCAGAAAACCATATCCATATCTGGCCCCGCAAGTCATGTCTTCTCGTAGGCATGCCGAATTATAATAAAACTTTTACATGCACTTTATTTTATTCTGAAAAAGAATTCCAGGCTGAGAATTATTATTATGGAAATAACCTGCAAAATTTTTTAAAATTCAGTTTCCCGGATGTAGCTTCAATAATTCCCGATTTTGCCTGTCAGTTTTTAGAAAAGAAAACCTCAAGTATGTTCTCTGTAAAAAGCCCGGCGTGGGTTTATCGGGATAATGCTGTTATTATCGGAGATGCGGCCCATGCCATAGTCCCATTTTACGGGATGGGCATGAATATTGGATTTGAAGACTGTACGGTTTTTAACAGCCTGATTGATGACTTTAACTATGATTGGAATAAAATTTTTTCTGAATTCTTTAATTCAAGAAAGCCTGAAACTGATGCAATTGATGATCTTTCTTTAGAAAATCTTCAGAACCTGAAGTATAGTGTCAATAAAGATTTTCAAACCAGGTGGGAATTGGAAAGAAAAATTTGGAAGATGTATCCGAATCATTGGATGCCCACCTATGCGATGGTCGCATTTAGCCGTATGCCGTTTAGAAGGATTAAAGAAATAAGCGAAGAGCAAAATAAAGTACTAAATCAACTATTGGTGAATAAAAAAATCAGAGAAAATTTAAATCAAAAAAGATTCTTTTACTTACTGGCAAAGTATATGTCCTCTTATATCATTAGCATCGGGAAAATTCAAAAGTATATACCTAAAGCAGGAAAAATCAAAAACAATATAATCTTCCGTTATTTATCATTTCGTTTTAGCTTTCTTAATTTTTATATTTAAGACTTGCCGCTATCATTTAATAATTGAATTGAAATAGAATATCCGATTTTATTTACAGTATTTTAAAAATAATATTGTAAATCCTGCCTCCATATTTTGAATTATCTTATCATGCTGTTTATATTTGAGCCAATTATTAAGATGAATAAAGTGAATCAATGAAAAAAATTTTTATTAAGGATTTAGGAGATTTTGTTGATCGGGAAGTAACTTTAAAAGGATGGTTATTCAATAAAAGGTCTGGCGGGAAAATAAAATTTTTAATTTTAAGGGATGGAACAGGGTACCTCCAGTGTATTTACTTTAAGGGAAATGTCAGTCCGGAAATTTTTGATATGGCGGACCGGCTCGGACAAGAATCTTCCATAGCTGTAACAGGTAAAGTTAAAAAAGAACCTCGTGCGCCGGGCGGATATGAGCTGGATGCAACAGGATTGGAAGTAATTCATGAAGCGAAAGACTATCCCATTACTCCGAAGGAGCATGGAGTCGAATTTTTAATGGATCAAAGGCACCTCTGGCTGCGCTCAAGCAGGCAGGTTGCCATTCTCCGGATCCGGCATAGGATTGTAAAAGCGATCCGTGATTTCTTCGACAGCAGAGATTTTACTTTAATGGATCCTCCGATTCTTACTCCGGCTGCTTGTGAAGGAACATCCACATTATTTGAAACAGATTATTTTGATTTAGGTAAGGCTTATTTAACGCAGTCCGGACAGCTTTATGCAGAAGCCGGCGCAATGGCTCTCGGTAAAGTATATACATTCGGTCCGACTTTCCGGGCCGAAAAATCAAAAACAAGAAGACACCTCACGGAGTTCTGGATGGTTGAACCTGAAGCTGCTTTTTATGATCTGAATGACGATATGGACCTTGCTGAGGAATTTCTAGAGTATGTCGTTCAAACCGTAAT
>JBLNGL010000591.1:0-3387 GCA_050264735.1 Ignavibacteria bacterium
CCATCATGAATGCATGTTGCAGCTTTCAAATGAGAAAGTATTGGAAGAATTTGAAAAAATTGGGAAGGGAATTTTAGTGTAGGACAGACATTCCCCTGTCTGCCTCGCCTTTAGCGGATCTGTTCACTTTTCTTCTGAATCTATACATGAGAACAGACAAGAATGTCTTTTACTAGTAACGCAGGCATTCCTTTCTGTAAATCAGTAAATGAATATTATAAAGTAAGGAATCACACAAGAATATCTGTTTTACTGTTTAAAAGATCTATTCTGCAATATCAGCCACACTCTGTTACAACTTTCGGATGAAAAGACGCAGGAGTATTTGAAAATATTAAAAGAGGAAATTAAAAAGTGAGTTAAGTAATGACTGGCACTAAAAGGCTTCACGCAGAGGACGCAAAGTTATTCGCAGAGTTCGCAAAGAAATATTTTTTAAACATTGCGAACTTTGTTTTTTCTTTCCGAACTTTGCGTTAAACACACTTCACCCTTTAAACAGCCTCAAATACTCCGTAAACTCAAACTCCCTATTCCGTTTATAGCCGGTTTTTTCTGTTAATATTTTTAATCTTTCAAAATCCGCAGCAAGAGAGTTTGCTGTCGGCAGCGATACTTTCAGCTCTTCCTGAATCTCCTGCACTGTAACAACAGGTTTTCTATAAAGATATTTCATCAGCATTTTTGCTGTAGGAAGCTTTTTGCCGAGTGATGCTATTTTCTTTTCATCAATTTCTTCTTTAAGCTTTAAAATTGATTTGAATGTCTTTAACCCTTTATCGCTGGTTTCTATTACCCCTGTAAGGAAAAATTTAATCCACTGGGCGAGATGATTTTTTATTCTTACATTATTGAGGTTATCGTAATAGAGTGTCCGGTGTTTTTCAAAATAATCGGAAAGATACAAAGATGGTTTTGTTAACACTCCTGAGCTAACAAGGTACAAGGTTACAAGGAGCCTCCCTATTCTGCCGTTTCCATCAAGGAATGGATGAATAGTTTCGAACTGGTAATGTGCAATTGCTCCTCTTATTAAAACCGGAACATCAATCTGGGAGTTGTGAAGAAAATTCTCGAGGTCGCCCATCAATTCATTTACTTCAGTATGAACCGGCGGAATAAAAACTGCATCATTTATCGTTGCGCCTCCAAGCCAATTCTGACTGGTCCTGAATTCACCCGGATTTCTGTGCTCTCCGCGAACACCTCTCATTAAAATTTGGTGTGCTTCTTTCAAAAGTCTTGTTGATAACGGCAAAGAACTCAGCTTATTAATTGAAGTGTTCATTGCATCAATATAATTTCTTACTTCCAGCCAGTCGTTTTTTCTTTCAGGATCTATCTGCGATTCATTCTTTATTGCTTCTTCAAGTTCAGTCTGTGTTCCCTCTATGCGGCTCGATTTAGCCGCTTCTTTTATAATATGCATTTCTATAAAAATATCTGTATCAGGAACATGCTGTGAAAAAGCATCGAGCGCACCCAGCTTTCTGTTAGCTTCAGCTAGAAGCGTATTGATTTTAACATCTTCCCACGTCCATGAAATATTTATTTTGCTTGGAGAAAAGCTTTTATAGCTTTGCTGATGCAAATATTTGCCGGATAAAAAATCTTCAATTTTCATCGTTTTTGAAAGGTTTTCTTTAAATATAAAAATTTATAATTAAATATAATGAGTTTCCCTTAATTATAAAAAATCATAATTAAAGAAGAATTCAGGCGGGATAAACGGTGTAATGTAGATACGAGCCGGCGGTTCGTCTCTACGATCTTAGATATAATATGAAATAATAATGAACAGACCCTACAAGCCGGTAAAGGCAGAATATCTGTTTTACCAGTAGCGCAGACATTCTTGTCTGCGAATTAATCAATTATTGAACAGACAAGAATGTCTGTTCTACAATTGAAATTTCTTTAAATGTAGAATAATGAACGCCGAATATCGAACACAATGCGCCGATTATACGCAGCTCATTCGATATTCATTATTCGGCGTTCGATGTTCGATATTCCTTACACCTTATACCCTTATACCACTGCACCCCTCCTTGTTACTTCTTCCCTCTTAATCTATTTTTGTTCTAAAACAATTTCAGATTAATTCCTAGGAAATATCAGAATTTGAGAACCGTGACTGCAACCAGATATGTAACTCCGCTTCGGGAAGGCGGCTCGCTCCCGGCAATAATTGAGGCTGATGATGATGGATTGTATGTCTTAAAATTCCGGGGTGCAGGACAAGGATTTAAAGCTCTTATAGCAGAATTGATCGCCGGTGAAATCGGCAGAGCAATCGGATTATTGATCCCGGAAATTGTTTTTGCGGAGCTTGATCCTGAACTGGCGCGTACTGAAGGTGATCCCGAAATACAGGATTTGATACGAAAGAGCGGCGGACTTAATCTCGCCCTCGATTATCTTCCCGGCTCTGTAATGTTTAATCATGTAGTTGATAAAGCTAATGAAACACTTGCCTCTTCAATTGTCTGGTTTGATGCTTTTATCTCCAACATTGACCGGACAGTACGGAACACCAATATGCTTTTATGGCACCGCAGGCTCTATCTTATCGATCACGGCGCTTCGCTTTATTTTCATCATAGATGGAATGATTATATTGAGAAAAGCAAAGATCCTTTTCCTTTCATAAAAGATCATGTGCTTCTGAAGGCTGCTGGTTTATTAGAGGATTCGGATGAAGAATTAAGAAAAAAAATTTCGGAAGAATTAATTAGTAATATAATCAATATGATCCCGGCTGAATGGTTTTCAGGCGATTCCGCATTCGGCAGCACTGATCAATACAGAGATGCTTACATTGAATACCTTCTTAATCGTCTGGAACACCGCCATTTTTTTCTAGAGGAGGCAATCCGTGCAAAATCACTTTTATGATTATGCCGTAATCCGCATCGTTCCTAAAGTTGATCGTGAAGAGTTCATCAACGCCGGAGTTATTTTATCCTGCCCGGATAAAGAATTTTTGGCGGCTTGTATAGATCTCGATGAAAATAGATTAAAAGTTTTTTCTCCCGGAATTGATATTGAATTAGTGAAAACTCATCTCGCTGCTATCAAAGCGATTTGTGCCGGCAGTATCGATGCGGGAACGATCGGAAAATTATCCCAGAGGGAGCGTTTTCATTGGCTTACTTCACCTAAGAGTACAATTATCCAGACTTCGCCTGTCCACTCTGGTTATTGTAAAGATCCGGCGAAAGAGATAAAAGATTTACTTGAGAAAATGGTCAAAACCAAAGTTTAATAGTACCATACCTATTCTTTTTTTATTGGGTATTAAATTAATTTATAGGCGGATATTTTTTGAATACTTTTACTTCAGGACCACAAACTCTGTTTAATTTGGAAAGTTTAAATTTAGCT
>JBLNGL010000592.1:0-5175 GCA_050264735.1 Ignavibacteria bacterium
GAATATGAGAGAGCTGCAAAATTAAGAGATGATATAAAAAAATTAACTAACAGTAATTAAACGCGTTTTTTAAAATCAGCGACTGTTTAAAAAACACTTTTCCCTATTAAGCAGTCTGCACATCGGTTTCTAGAACAATAACTTCTGAACAATTCAATCATTCCCTGATAGAGCACGCTTCTATTCGCAGCTTCTTTTATCTGGAGAGAACTGGCAACTTCATCTACTAAATTATTTTCGCTTTTCTGATAATAATTCAGATAAAGCTTTACTATTTTTCTTTTCAAATCTTCACGGTTAAAAATTTCCATATAGATATAAAAAACAGGCAGAATAACATTTACAATTATTTCATCTGCTCTCGATAACCCGATAAAATATAGGATATCTCCCCTTGCAGGCTGATCAAAAACGTAGTGCTTCCGCCAAAATCCGTTTCCTTTGATTATAAAAAGAGATCTCAGATCGTTTGCTAATTTTTTAAAGCTATCGCTGGTTTCAATTTTTTCAATTATTTTTACAAGCAGATCTTCATTAATAAATTTGTTTATTAATCTTATTCCGCCTGCGATTCTCACTGTGGGAAAATTCTGGGGACGTATTTTAAAAAACTGCCAGTGAGTCTGATGAAATTTTTTCCCGTCGTATTTAGGTTTTACTTCCGTCCATATTTCGCAGAGGCTTCTGGCATAGGCGGCAATTTCTTCATCTGCCATTTTAATAGAATCGGGGAGCAATCCGGCTACATTAAACAAAATAGATTCCATCCAAAGGAGAAAATTCTCTTTCTTTTTGAATTTACTGATGAAATCAATATTTGCTGCTTTTGCCAGCTTCAGCATTATATCTTTGTTTTTTGAATATCCAAGAGCTTCAAAAACGGCTTCATAAATTAACTGGTACCAAACATTCTTATCGTTAAAATCATTAATGGTGAATTCTTTATTATAAAATTTTTCATCAAGCTCATATCGTACAATCGGCTCCTTCAGGTTCAGCTCCTTCAGATATATAATTTCTTTAAGCCGCTCAAGCATTTTTTCCGATTTTTTCTTGAATCTCTGCTTCCCAAGATCGAACAAAAATTCAAGCTTTTCTTCCGATTTTAAAAGTTCGCTTATTTCCGAGCAGGGCATTTTATTTATTCTGCTTCTTCTTTCATTCACTATTGCATTTTGGAGTGAAGACTGGAGGTCCTTGTTTAGGAAGGATAAAATGGAAATTGACTGGACTTTTCTCCCTTCCGGCGTATAAACACAATGCTGTTGCGAATTATTGCTTATTACCGTATGGAGTATGACTTTATTATATCTTTTGTTTAAATGATGCCCGTGAGCCTTCCAATCGCTGTAGAAGCTGTCAATTTCCACATCACCCTGGTAAGTAATGTTGCCGATTTTAACCCTGGCGTTTTTAAAATCGGGTCCTCCAAGTTCCCTGTTTTCCGTTCCTGCATCAATTACTTCAATTGATACTCCGTCGAAAGTGGAAAGTTTTTTGGAGAAATTTTGATCTCTCCATATTTCATAAAGAAATTTTTCGTGAACTTTTAATTTTTTTTCCATTTATACCCCTAATTGAATAGAACTGCTTTTGAAAGAATAAGAACCCGGCCTGGCTAACTCTTGCAGAGAGTAGATTTTTCCTTCATTTTTTTTAGGAACCGATTCGGCTGATAAGTGAATCAGGAGATGTGAAAAAAACTGATGCGAATTTATTATTAAAAGATTTTTAAAATCTTCAATTAATTTTTGATCAATAAATTTTTGCACTTATTTACCTCTTGCAGAGGTTATATTAACTTAATAAAATTAAGATAAAATAAAGAACAAAAACCCTGTCTATGCAAAAACATTATTTACGGTTGCATTCAATTTCTTAATTTCTTCTTCAGCTCCTTCGGCAAAATCAAGCCCGCTGCGTTTATATATTATACTTCTGCTGAGATTTATTAAAAAATTGAATTTATTTTCTTTTTTGAAGATGTTGAGAATTTCTTCAAGGCTGCCCCCCTGAGCGCCTACTCCCGGCAAAAGCACCGGAAGCTCGTCAATCAAACGAATATTTTCTCTTAATTCTTCTGCTTTAGTTGCACCAAATACGATTCCGCAGTTGTTCTTTTTATTCCACTGCCTTACTTTCCTTATAATCCTCTGGTACAGAAATGATCCATCCTCCAGCTTCAGCTTCTGGATGTCATCTGCTCCCGGATTTGAAGTGAGCGCAAGGACAAAATTAAACCTGGTCGGATCAATAAAAAAGGGGAGGAGTGAATCTTCACCCAAATACGGATTTAAAGTAACTGCATCGCATTTGAAATAATCAAAAACCGCTTTTGCATACATCTGAGAAGTGCTCCCGATATCTCCCCTTTTTGCATCGCCGATGATTAAAATCTCTTCGGGAATCAGCTTAATGGTTTTTTCCAGTATTTCAAATCCTTCGGCACCGTACCTTTCGTAGAAAGCAAAATTCAATTTATAGGCTGCTGCATGCCTCCAGGTTTTTTCAATAATGGCTTTATTAAATTCATAGATCGGCTTAGGAAGTGATTTTAAATGGATCGGCAGCTTGCCCAAATCGGTATCAAGCCCGACGCAGATAAATTTTAATTCGGAATTCTTCTTTTTGAACTTTTCTAATGCAATCATTCCGTGTTACAGTAAGATTATGAAAAGGTATTGGCTTAAAAATAAACTAGTACGAATCAACATCAAAGATAAACAGAGAAAATTGATCTATTAAAAAAATGCGGTCTAGGATTAATATTCCGGAATGATTCGGTCTTAAGGTTTAAGTATAATTTTTTCTTGTACGGTAAATATTAGCTGCAATTCCGATCATTATCATATTTACCATTAAAGAACTTCCTCCGTAACTTACAAAAGGCAGGGGTATTCCGATTACAGGCATTATTCCGATATCCATCCCGATATTAATTAAGAAGTGCATAAAATAGATAGACATTATGCCGAATAAAACCAGGCTTAAAAATTCATCTTTAGCATTAATGGCAATCCTGAATAATCTCAGGAAAAGAATCAGAAATAAGATAATTACCAACGAGCTGCCGATGAATCCGAATTCCTCCCCAATTACACAATAAATAAAGTCAGTCCATTGTTCCGGAATAAACTGAAGCTGAGTTTGATTGCCTGAAAGGAAACCTTTACCAAAGAAGCCGCCCGAGCCGATCGCTAACTTTGCCTGCATGGCATTATAACCGGCTCCCAGCGGATCCGCAGAAGGATCCATAAAGCTCATTATTCTTTTCTGCTGATGAGGACTTAGTGCATTATAAACATAATCTGTAAAAAAGCCTGCACCCAGGTTTAATCCGAAGACTGATAATCCGACAAAAATATCCTTCTTGAAGAAAAATATTCCTCCGGCAATAAAAACAAGGGAAACGATAAATGGAAATGTTCCGAACAATGAAGAAAAAGCAACAATTCCGGGAGATAATACAACGAACAGACTGAAGAGGCTTATACCTTTCCAAAATATGAGGGCTATAATTACAGAAATGATAATCAATGAAGTTCCCATGTCCGGTTCCAATAAAACCAGGGTTACCGGTATAAATCCTATGGCAAGGCTGATTACAATATCAAATAACGAATCGATATCGGTATTTCTGCGGCTTAAGAAAGCGGCCATTGCCAGAACGATTCCGATTTTAGCAAATTCGGAAGGCTGAAAACCGACTGCGCCTAAATCGAGCCAGCTTTTTGAACCGGAAATTCGTCGGCCCATTACTAAAACCAAAACCAGCAGGAACAGAGAAAGAAGGTATGCAGGCACTGCGATTGTTTTAAATGTATTTGTAGGGAGAGAGTATAAAATAAAAAATAGAATAGTTGAAGCTATCGCCCAAACAAGCTGCTTCTCGAAATTTCCATGTGCCGTAGGATGATTTACAGTTGAACTGTAGATTGCAGCTAATCCTATACAAATAAGAAATAAAACAGGTAAAAATAAACCAAAATCAAATTTATCTCTTAATTTATAATCAATCTGCAATTGAAGCTCCTATTATCTTTTCCTGGATCTTGGGCATAATCTCCTCTTTTTCCTTCTTAATCTTTTCTTTCATCAAATAAGCTTCTATCATTTTTTTTACAATCGGTGCAGCCCAGGTTGCACCGAATCCCACATTTTCAACAACAACGGCAATTGCAATTTTCGGATTTTCATAAGGAGCAAACCCGATAAAGAAAGCATGATCTTTTCCATGCGGGTTTTGGGCCGTTCCCGTTTTTCCGGCAATAGTTATTTCTTTCATTCTAATGCCTGTAGCAGTACCGGCACCATGTACAACAAGAAACATACCTTCTTTTACAATATCAAAAACTTTTTTATCGGTACTCACATTAATTTCAGGAAATTTTAGGGAAACAATTTCCGAAGTTTTATCGTCCCAATATCCTTTTACAATATGGGGCTGATATGTTTTACCATCATTAGCAATCAATGCTGCATATTGTGCTAATTGAATCGGGGTAACGCTTACTTCTCCCTGTCCGATTCCCAGGCTGGCCATGATGCTGCGCGGCCAGTTCGGACCATATATTTTTTCATAATATTTTGAATCCGGAATAAATCCTGCTACTTCTTCATCAATATCTAGATTAGTCTTTTTAGCAAATCCGAAACGTTTAGCATAATCGGACCAATTATCCAGTCCTACTTTATAAATTAAATTGTAGAAGTATGTGTTGCATGATTTTTCAATTGCATGGATGACATTGATTGATCCATGGACCCCATGGCATTTAAAAAACCTGCCGAAAGTAAATCCGCCGCCGCAGTAAAACGTATTCTGGGTAGTTATAACACCCATATCGAGAGCAGCAATAGCCCCAAGCATTTTAAATGTCGATCCGGGAGGTTTCAAAGACATCGTGGCACGGTTAAACAGGGGTTTGTCGGGATCATCATAAAGCTGTTTCAGATACTCTCTTGAAGTAACATATGAAAACTGGTTAAGATCGTACTGCGGTGCACTGAGCAGTGCCAGTATTTCACCGGTTTTAGGTTCAATTGCAACGGCGGCTCCTCTCTTTCCGATAAATTCCTCTTCGGCCGCAAGCTGTACATCGGCATCAATCGAAAGGATCAGATCGTGTCCCTTAATTGAGGGAACATCAGCTGTACCGTCTTTAAATTTACCAA
>JBLNGL010000593.1:0-4754 GCA_050264735.1 Ignavibacteria bacterium
GAAAAAACAGTTTAGGCTCGATATGAAAATAAAAGCCGGGACTCTGTTTTTTCTCTTTCCCTTCCCACAATAAAATTCCCAGATTAGTTTTAAAAGGAGATTTATCTTTGCTGAACCTTACGTCCCTGTGAAGCCTGAAAATAGATTTATCCACTTTCGGAACAGCCATTATTTCAGGGACTATAGTTTGGAGTCTTTCACCTATATCGACCACAAATTGAACGGCCGGCTGAAGGAAATCATTATTAAACGCTTCCCTGTTTTCCTCAAACCATTCCTTTGAATTGTTCTTTGCCAGCTGCTTGAGAAAATTTTGAGTATTGAAAGGAAAACTCAGCATTTTACTCATATGTGTGCTCCGTTTGATTTTATAAGTATTTTAAAAAAAATTTAAGTAAGGTTTAAGTTTGAATGAAAGAGTTTACAAAAATATGACAATAAAATTAAATCAGATTGCCTTCGCATCAGCAATATTAGATTCCGGCGGAAGAGTATTCCTGTCTTTTCTATCAAAAAAACGCTTATAGACAATTAAAGCAAGAGCTGCAGATATACCTATGCCGGCAAAATAATACCAAATATAATGTGCATTATCATATGCATGCTTGATCTGCTCGGGAGTTAATCCGGCAGGATCAGGCGCATATGCCGTTAATAAATAACCTGAAATTCCAAAACCGAGAATAGACGCAAGAAATGAATGAAGATGGCTGAAGCCAAGATACAAACCTTCTTCTCCTTTCGGAGCCTGCAGAGAAAAATATTCAAGATAACGGGGGGAGATGAAGCATTCGGCTAAACCCTGAACAATAATTCCTGCGATCATCATAACAGTTACAGGATGAACAGAAAAAAATATTCCGACTGAATCGCCTGTAAAAGATTCAACAATCGAACTCGAAGCCATCAGCAACGCAGATAAAGGCATGAGAAACATTCCTACTATCATTGATGAAACTGCTCTGACTTTTTTCATCATTGTGGTGACCAGAACAACCGAGGACATCACCACAAAAGGATTTACATTTGCAATCCATTCAGGTGATGCATGCTCGCCGATGGTCCGTAAAACATACTTCGGCATAGTTGCATAAAGCTGATGCTGGATTATCCAAAAACCGGTAACGATAATTATTAAGAGAAGAAGTCTTGAGTTTGCTGCAACTCTTTTTAATCCCTCCCACACCTCTTTTACGCTTTTTCCTTCTCCATGCACATCAACAGCTTTATAAAAAAAGAAAACAACTGCCAGTGCCAGAAAAGTCATGCACGCAGCATAAAAATTAATTGAAGTGACGCCCCATTCTATTCTAAGCGGGTATGCAAATGTTTTCCCCAGGAAGGCACCGACATTTACCATTCCGTAAAAAATAGAATATCCTCTTGCACGTGTTTCCGAATCTGTTGTTTTTGCTATAGTCCCGGTAATTATCGATTTTATAAATGAACCCCCGAACATCAAAACGACTAAAGCAGGGAGCACAGTAATTTTATACGGCAGTGCGCCTAAAGTAAAATAACCAACCGTAAGCAATGCAAAAGCTAAGATTATGGCTTTCCTGAAGCCGATTTTATCCGCAAATGCTCCAGTAAAAGGAGGGAGAAAATATAAACCGGCTGCAAATACGCCGGCGATCCATCCTGCATCAATATCGCTGAATCCGACAATCCTGGACAAATAAATGGTAAGAGCAATAAACATTGCATAATAAGCGGCTCTTTCAAAAAGCTCTACCAGGTTGGCAGTCCAAAATGCTCTTGGGAATTTCCAGCTTTGCTTCAGGGTATCATCATATTTACTCTGAAGTTTCTTTTCTTCATTCACCGGTTTTCTCCTTTATAAAATAATAAGTCAAAAAACTATCCTTATTGTGATTCACGGTATAAAAATTATCGATCTGATTTATTATAATATTTAATTATTTACGAATTTTAGAAGAAGACTTTGTCATGATTAGCAATAAAGATTCCAATCTACAGGAAATATCATCTCCCGGAAATATACAAAATATGGACTGGCTTGATGAATTCCCGTTTAAGTCGGTACTGACTTTGAAATATCTTATTGATTATTGGGAAAAAGATACGCAAAGCAGCAATAAAATCAGAACAGCCCTGGCAAAAAGTGTTTTAGATGAAGTTTCCAAAGTACCGAAAATCCGGGAACCTATCACCGATTTATCATTTATTGAGAAGCATAAAGAACTTATAGATATTCTTATGGCAATTATTTATCCGAGTGCACAGCAGGAAAAGCAGATAAGCGCTTCCTGCATTCCCTTTGAGTTTAGAACTTTTTATTCAAGCCCGCAATTTAAAAAAATACTTGACCCCGACGGCAGCTTCAGCCTGCGCTCGATGAACATTAATGAGAAACATGCTTTATTCGGAAAAACTTTATCGGCCTACCGTATAATACTAAAAGAATTTTATGGAATTAATCTGAAGTCAATGCATCCTGTTGTTGCATGCATGAATGATATTGAATCGGGATTATCGACTTATTTTAACATAGTAATTGATCCAATGTTCGCAAAGCCGGTAAGTACCGGCTATTTACCGAAGCTAAGTGATGACGAATTAAAGAAGATTATCAGTGATCCGCTGAATTTAAAACTATGGATAGAACTAATTCCACCGGAAAATTTTGAATTTCACGGATTCGTTACTTACACCGCTGTGAACATTAATGATCAGGAAATAATTTCGTCTCTTAAAAATGACTTAATCGAAAAAGAAGCAATTTTTTCGCCTGACAGAATCCGGAATATCGAGGTGAAGCTCAGATCTCTATTCAGAATCCCCCAGCTAAGATTAGGTTTGGCGGCAATGCCTAAGGACTGGACCTTAATGGCTGAATTAGGTAAAAAGATCGGCAGCAGCTTTGTACTTAATGATATGAGCGGTGATGACTGCAATGAAATACAGAATTCCGTCTATAATAAAGTTTATAAAGAAGGAAAACCTGTAATCATCGAAGATCTTGAAAAGTGCGGGTTTAAGACAATTATTGAGAAAAAGATACTCCGTCAGGGTATTCGCAATATACTGATTGCAACTCTTTTCTATAAAGAAGAACCGATAGGAATTCTAGAGCTTGGTTCGCCGAATCCCGGAGATATAAACCAGCTTAATGCGGTAAAAGTTAAGGAGATACTTTCCCTTTTTGCCGTAGCGGTTAAACGCAGCATGGAAGAATTTGAAAGCGAAATACAAAAAATCATAAAGGAAAACTGTACAGCTATTCATCCCATCGTAGAATGGAGATTCACGAAAGCTGCGGTAAAGCTTTGGATGAAAAAAGAAGAAAGCAAACTGCATGAAATGGAGCCGATTGTTTTTGAGAACGTTTATCCTTTATATGGTATGACGGATATCCGGGATTCTTCTGAAAACAGGAACAAAGCAATTCAAAATGATTTGATCGGACATTTAAATTTATCCAAAAAAATCCTTAAAGCGGCTGATGAATTTAAACCTCTCCCTCTTTTTAAGGAAATGAATTTCAAGATCAATAAATTCATAAAAAAGATCAGTTTAAGCCTGAATTCAGCGGATGAAATCGGCATAAATGAATTTTTACTGAATGAAATTGAACCTGCTTTCGGGCACATAAAAGATTATAATGAAAATTTGAATGAACAGGTTGCAGGCTATTTTAATTCTCTCGATCCGCTTCTGCATGCTTTTTATGCGAAGAGAAAGGAATATGAAGAAAGCGTAGCTTTAATAAATGAAACAATTTCAAACTATTTGGATGAAGCCCAGCTCGACGCCCAAAAAATGTATCCGCATTACTTTGAGAAATACAAATCCGACGGAGTTGAATACAGTATATATGTAGGAAATTCTTTAGCTGAAAATGGAAAATATAATATGATTTATTTAAGAAACCTCCGGCTATGGCAGCTTATGACCATGTGCGGAATTGCGAGACAGCTTGAGGAATTAAAAAAGAAGCTGAAGACCCCCCTTGAAAGCTCCCATTTAATATTGGTTCAGAATAATCCTTTATCGATCAGGTTCCGCTTTGATGAGAAAAAATTCGACGTAGATGGAACTTATAACCTCCGTTATGAAATTATGAAAAAAAGAATCGACAAAGCTCTGGTAAAAGATACAAAGGAACGGCTTACACAGCCCGGAACTGTGGCAATAATTTTCTCCCAGCCCAAGGAAGCAAAAGAATACAGGCGTTATATCGATTATCTCCAGGATAGCGGATATCTTGAAAATAAAACCGAGGAGCTGGAGATTGAAGATCTTCAGGGTGTATATGGTCTGAGAGCTTTAAGAGTTAAGGTAAATACCGGTATAAAAGAAACTGGTAAAATAAAGCCCAGAGAAATATCAAAGTCCGTTAAACAAGCTGAAGATTTGGTTAGTAGTTCTATTTAAATGTATGCATTTGAAATGGAGTTGATGAATAAAAAAACCCGGCTTCTTTTTAAGATAGCCGGGCTGTATTCGGTAAGTTAAGGAGATCAATTACTTAATCAGAGTCATCTTCTTAACAGCATTGAACTTGCCTGTTGAAATGGAATAGAAATATATGCCGCTGGAATATTCTGAGCCGTTAAAAATAACTTCATAAATTCTTCCGGCCTGGGCTGTCTCATTAAATAAAGTTACTACTTCATTCCCAATTACATCATAAACTTTTATCAAAGCAGGTATATTTTCGGCGACCGAAAATTTTATTGTTGTAGCAGGGTTGAAGGGGTTTGGGTAATTCTGTGCCAGAAGAAATGAAC
>JBLNGL010000594.1:0-8115 GCA_050264735.1 Ignavibacteria bacterium
TGAGTTATCTTGCTGAAGTAATTGAGGCAGCAATTGAAGCGGGAGCCACAACCGTCAATATTCCCGATACAACAGGGTATACTTTCCCCTCGGAATTCGGAAGTAAAATAGCCGAGTTAAAAAAGAGAGTTAAAAATATAAACAAAGCAGTAATAAGCGTGCACTGCCATAATGATCTTGGTTTGGCTGTAGCTAATTCGTTATGCGGAATAGAAAACGGAGCAAGACAGGTTGAATGCACAATTAATGGAATCGGAGAAAGAGCCGGGAATGCATCTCTCGAAGAAATAGTAATGGCGTTGAAAGTTAGAAAAGATATTCATCCCTATTTTACAAAAATTAACACGGAAGAAATATACAATGCTAGTAAAATGGTTTCTTCATTTACCGGAATTATTGTGCAGCCGAATAAAGCAATTGTTGGAGAAAATGCATTTGCGCACGAATCCGGTATTCACCAGGACGGAATGCTTAAAAACAGACAGACCTACGAAATAATGACTCCCGAAAGTGTTGGCGTAACAAAAACAAAAATTGTTCTTGGAAGACATTCCGGACGCCATGGGTTGAAATCCCGACTTGCAGAACTTGGATATCATCTTTCCGAAGATGAGCTTAATTCGATTTATCAGAGTTTTCTTGATCTTGCTGATAAGAAAAAGGAAATATACGATGAGGATTTGAGAACTCTGATGGGAGATCAGGTTTATACAAAAAAAGAAGAATTTTTTGAATTAGAATATATACATGTTACTATGGGAACCAATTCAATTCCCACAGCAACAGTCAAGATAAAATGTACAGACGGTTACAAGCAGGAATCTGCAACAGGTGACGGATCTGTCGATGCATGCTTCAATGCAATAGAAAGAGCACTCGAACTGAAGCCTGAATTGGAATCATATCATGTCCGCTCAGTAACTTCAGGAAGGCAAGCCCTCGGAGAGGTCATAGTAAGGATAAGAAAAAATAAAAATTCTTTTACTGGACGAGGTGTTTCTACCGATATTATAGAAGCCAGCGCAAAAGCTTATCTGCAGGCATTAAATCAGCAGCTGCATTACTTAAAGCATGATGAGGAAGATTCAATCCGCCGGGACGGAGCTTCTTTATCTGAAATTTCACAGGCCGTTTAAGGAAAGATTAATATGGCAATGACAATAACAGAGAAGATACTTGCAAAATCAGCAAAGAGAAAAAAAGTTGAACCGGGAGAAAATGTTTGGCTTGATGTCGATGTCCTGATGACTCATGATGTATGCGGTCCGCCGACTATTGCAATATGGAAAAGAGAATTCGGAGAGGACGCAAAGATCTGGGATAAATCAAAGCTGGTGATTTTTCCGGATCATTATATCTTTACAA
Organism: Ignavibacteria bacterium; assembly: GCA_050264735.1. Taxonomy (GTDB): domain Bacteria; phylum Bacteroidota; class Ignavibacteria; order Ignavibacteriales; family Ignavibacteriaceae; genus DATKLQ01. Next base: position 1,366 of record JBLNGL010000594.1, read on the forward strand.
AAAATCCGCACGCCAATAGAAATGTTGATATACTAAGGCGGTTTGCAAAAGATTATGATATTCAAAATTATTATGATGTCGGAACCGAGAGATATAAAGGTGTTTGTCATGTAGCTTTAGCAGAGGAAGGTTACAATCTTCCGGGAACGGTACTGTTTGGCACCGACTCACATACATGTACATCCGGTGCATTCGGAATGTTTTCCACCGGTGTCGGAAATACCGATGCAGCTTTCATTTTAGGCACCGGAAAGATATGGGAGAAAATTCCGCAGTCTCTTAAATTTACATTTCAAGGAGAGATGCCGAATTATATTACTGCAAAAGATTTAATCCTTAGAATCCTTGGTGATATTACAACAGACGGAGCTACTTATTGCGCAATGGAATTTGACGGATCAACTATTTCTTCCCTCTCCATGGATGAAAGAATGACTCTGACCAACATGGCTATTGAAGCGGGGGGAATGAACGGAATAATTGAAGCTGATAAGGTAACAGAAGATTATCTGCAGGAAAGAATAGATAAAGAATATGAAATTTTCAGAAGTGACACTGATGCAAACTATAAAGCAAAATATGATTACCAGACTTCAAAGCTTGAACCTTTCGTAGCAAAACCTCACAGCCCGGATAATCTGGACACCGTAAGAAATGTTCAGGGAACTAAATTAACCAAATGCTATATCGGTTCCTGCACTGGAGGCAAATTAAGTGATTTTATTGCTGCTGCAAAAATCATATCGGGAAACAAAGTAAAAGTTCCTACTTTTATTGTTCCTGCAAGTACGGCGGTAAACAGGCAGCTGAATGAGGAAACAATCAGCGGTATTTCTATAAAAGAAATTTTTGAAAATGCCGGCTGTGTTATAGCTGAATCCTCATGCGCTGCTTGCCTGGGAGGCCCTATGGATACTATCGGCCGCGCTGTTGACGGCGAGGTAATTATTTCCACTACGAACAGAAACTTCCCCGGAAGAATGGGGAGCAAAAAAGCCGCTGTTTATCTTGCTTCGCCATTGACTGTAGGAGCTTCTGCCGTAACCGGGGTAATTACAGATCCAAGAGATTTTTTGTGAGAATTCTGATTAATATTTAGAACATTTAAAAGGAAATATTTAAGGAATGGAAAAAATTATAAAAGGAATAGTTTTCGTATTAAGTGATAATATTGATACAGATCAGATTATACCTGCGGAGCATCTTGTATACAGTTTATCTGATCCTGAAGAATCTAAAAAGTACGGGTACTTTGCTCTCTCCGGGGTTCCTCTCTCTAAAGCAGGTTTACCAGAGGGAGGAATTCCTTTTATTGAATCCGGTGCAAAGGAAAATTATCTTTCAAAATTCACCGTTGTTGTAGCCGGTTCAAATTTCGGCTGCGGCTCTTCGAGAGAACATGCCCCTTTTGCACTACAGGTTGCGGGAGTTAAAGCAGTCATTGCAGAATCTTATGCACGAATATTTTATAGAAACTCCGTTGACGGCGGCTTTCTTATCCCTTACGAAACTCCTGTAAAATTAAATGGAAAAATTAAAACTGGCGATGAAATAGAAATCGATTTAAATAATGACACTCTAAAAAATCTAACAACCGGTGAAAATTACAGTTTGAAACCTTTAGGAGATATTCTTCCGATTATTGAAGCAGGAAATATATTTGAATATGCTAAGAAAACAGGAATGCTGGTATAGAATTATCGAACTTACTGAAATCTCAGAAGAAAAATTTAAATAAATATTTTGGTGTCCAAAAATGAAAAATGAAGTTGAGCTATTTGATACTACTTTAAGAGATGGTACTCAGGGTGAAGGAATAAATTTATCCGTACAGGATAAACTCCTCATATCTCAGAAACTTGATGAATTCGGAATTGATCTTATTGAGGGAGGCTGGCCTGGAAGTAATCCAAAAGACGAAGAATTTTTTCAGAAAGCAAGGAATTTGCACTTAACAGGAGCACAGATATGTGCCTTCGGTTCAACTGCGAGATCGCCAAAGAATATCGCGAACGATCCCAACCTGCTTGCATTATTGAAAGCGGAAACTCCAGTGGTTTCCATATTCGGCAAAACATGGCGCCTGCATTCAAAGGTAGGATTAGGTTTGTCTGATTTGGAGAATGAAGAATTAATTTATAAATCAGTCGATTTTTTGAAATCCAGCGGCAGGCGAGTAATCTATGATTGTGAACATTTTTTTGACGGATTCAAAGATGATAAAGATTTTGCATTAAAAATGTTATCGGCGGCGGAAAAAGGTGGGGCAAGTGTACTGGTACTTTGTGATACTAATGGAGGAACGCTGCCGCACGAAGTTACTGAAATAGTAAATGAACTTAAGAACTATTTTATAGTACCAATTGGAATTCATGCTCATAATGATGCAGAACTAGGAGTTTCAAATTCCCTTGCTGCAATCGGAGCCGGGGCTGTTCATGTACAGGGAACAATAAATGGAGTCGGCGAAAGGTGCGGTAATGCGAATCTTTGCAGCATAATACCTAATTTGATCTTAAAACTAAAAAAACAAAGCAATAGAAAAATAAAACTTGGACATTTAACCTCTGTTTCCAATTTTGTTTACGAGCTGATGAACCTTACTCCAAACACCCGTGCCGCTTATGTAGGAAAATCTGCATTTGCACATAAAGGCGGAATCCATGTAAGTGCCGTGTTAAAGGATAGTAAAATGTACGAGCATATTGAACCTGAAACAGTAGGAAACAAACAGAGGGTGCTGATATCAGATTTATCGGGACAGAGTAATATCCGCTATAAAGCAAAAGAGCTGGGCATTGATCTTTCCGACAAAAAAGAGCTGAGCAAAAAAGTTGTTAATTATATTAAAACTCTTGAGTACGGTGGCTTTCAATTCGATGGTGCCGAAGCCTCTTTTGAACTTCTGCTTAGTGCTGAAACCAATGAATTTTCGCCTTATTTCCGGGTGCTTGATTCTAAAGTTCATGTTTTTTTTGATGACAAAGGGCATTCTACTGCCGAAGCAGTTTTGAAGGTCGAAGTTGACGGAGAGATTGAACATACCGCTTCCGACGGCGATGGACCGGTAAATGCTCTTGACAAAGCTCTTAGGAAAGCTCTGCTGAGGTTCTATCCGGAAATCTCATTAATTAAGCTGGTGGATTATAAAGTACGTGTACTCGATGAAAAAGAGGGGACATATGCAAAAGTAAGGGTAATGATTGAATCAAGCGACGGGAGTGAAACATGGAGTACCGTTGGGGTCTCAGCAAATATTATTGAAGCAAGTTTTCAGGCTCTAAGCGACAGCATTAATTACAAACTTTATAAATTTCAAAAAAGTAAGAAAAAAGAAACAGCCTAGAAAATTAATTTCCTGAATAGTTCGAAAATCTCTGGGTTTTAATTTATTCCTCTATCCTTACAATTTCTATTCTTCTGTTTTTGGCTCTTCCTCCTTCTGTATTGTTACTTGCAGCCGGATTTTCACTTCCCTTTCCATTCATTCTAAATTGAAATGAGGGAAGACCTTTCGAAACAAAATAGTCGACAATAACTCTTGCCTGGTCTGACGAGGAAAGTTTTAACTGGTCTACAGAACCTTTATTATCAGTATATACATCTATTTTCCACTTTGTCCAAATATCCTTAGCGAAAAATTTTGAAATTTTATCAAGCAATTGAATAGCTTGCGGTTTAATATCGCTTTTACCGAGCGCAAAAACGTAATCTGCAGATATAGTAATTTTCTTTGTAGAAGAATTAAATTCAGTAGGCTGTACAACTCCAATTGTTATTCCGCTTCCAGTGACAGTTGTATCAATTTTATTAGGAGTAACCTTGGAAGTATCCGGGCACCCGTCTTTATTTACTAATGTTCCTGAAGGTGTACCTGGGCACTTATCCAGTTCATCATTAACTCCATCCAGATCGGAATCTACCGTTTCTATACCATTTTCAGGACAACCGGAATCATCAACAGGTGTTCCTATCTGAGTATCGGGACATTTATCTTTATTATCATATACCCCGTCGAAATCTGTATCGGGACATCCCGACGAATTAATTCTTGCTCCTCTTCGAGTGTTCGGGCATTTATCCAAATAATCGGGAATACCATCGGCATCGCTATCTATTGGACATCCGTCTTGATCTACTTTTGTTCCCCGAGGAGTATCCGGGCACATATCTTTTGAATCGGCAACCTTATCCCCATCGGAATCCTTTTCACCAAATAAATGGAACGATACGCCTATTAGTCCTACCGCGTAAAAATCACTATTAGCGCCTGCATGTTTATTGTCTAAATAATCATTTGAAGTAAAATGGAAAGCTAATCCGATATTTAAACTTAGAAAGTCCTTAATAGGTACCCTCCCACCCACTTCAATATCATATGTATGGGTAGTGTTATTATGCGAACCTAAAGAATCATTGGTTTGAAACCACAGATTGGAAATACCTGCAAATATATAAGGGAAAAACTGATTATTTACTGAGTAGGAATAAACAACTCCTCCGCCGGCAAAAGAGATATTGCTGTTAAATTCCGGCGGTGTATGTAATGGATCTTCACCTGACAGACTTTCAACTCCATAGAATCCTCGTAGTCCAAAAACATGATCAGTTTTAATAGGGAAAAAGTATTCGGTGTTAAATAAACCGGCTAATCCGATTTTATCATTTGTATAATCTGTCTTTGCTATAGTCAGTCCGCCGTTAAGTGAAAGAATTAATCTTCCGGAGAAAATATTATCTTCCTGAAAATTTTGTGCGATATTATTAAAAGAAAATAAAAAAATGAAGAAAAGTAAAAATGCAAGTTGTTTCATTGCCCCCTCATTTTTAACAACAGTATATTGGAGAATCTCATTAATTCGTATAATTGATAATTTGGACAAATAAGAAATGTTAAATTAACATTTACAAAAATAAAAAAACAGTTAAGACAAAGTTTGATTAATCAAAAGATTCCACTTATTAGATTTCCATTAATTTCAGGAAAAATCTCCCTCATGAAAAATAGTAAGAATTACGTGTAATATTTACAATTTCAACAAAAAATTAGATCATTAGATATAAAAAATTTAAGTCATAAGTGCTATTTTGTAATATTTTTAGGTAGTTAGATGATATGAATTCGCATTCTGAAGCAAAAATTCAAAATGGTACATAAATAGCATAGAAGTTGCAATAACATAGTAATTAAACTTAGGTTTTTAAAAAATACTTTGGTCTTATCGGAGGAATGAATGGAGTTATCCAAAATCGCTTTTCTTGAAACGTATTCGATTGAAAATAACGGCGGTATAATGGGGGCTATACTGGTTACAGACGCAGAAACAAAACCACTTGAATTTAGAGTTACAGCACCTATTAAAACAACGAATTTTCAAAAAACTCTCTACGGAGATGTACTTCTGGAGCACATTTTAGTCGAATTAATTTCTGTTCCGTTAATAAGTGCAATAAACGAAGAAATTGATCTAATTTTAGTAAGAGACGGATTATTTTTGGGAGCGAATAATAAACAGGGAACAAGGTTAGTCAGAATTTCCAAGGAAGAAGAACCGCGTTCCGGAAAATCAGCCGAATCATTCAGCCAAAACGGTTCAAAAATATTTGTTGAAACTTCAAAAAAATATGAAGGTGAACTTCCTGAAATCAAGGACAAATTAAATTCGATTGCCGAATCCAGGAATTTAATTGAACCATTTGACAGATTAAAAATAGCATGCGAGCAAGTTCACCTGCAAAAAACCGGTGAATAAAATTTAATGTTAAAGCAAGTTCGAAAGAAAATTGCTTCCTCAATCTCCAATTCAGATGAACCCGAACAATTTCTATGGAATAAATGGCTAAGGGCTCCAATAACTGAATATGAAGTTGTAACCTCTCCGGGCGTTCAAATGTATGATACGGAAAATTTAAATGAATGGATAATTCAGCCGACCCTTCAGCAGGAGATATTTGGTTTTTCACGAGTTAGAGTTTCAAAAAAGATTGAGAAATATTTTGTCCCCAAAATTAAGACTCACAACATATTTTTCGGGTTTGGCGAAACCATTAATCAGCTGGTAAAGATTTCGGAAAATAATCCTTTAAAATTCCGATACGTTGCAAAGCTTGAACAAAAAGATGCAGATATTTTCATGAATTTAAAAAAAGGGGATTCTAAGGAAACTTCTGTAAAACTGAATCCCCAGCAGAAAGAGTCGGCATTTAAGCTAAAGAGTACAAAAGCTGAAAATATAGAATTACCGCGTACTAAGCCAGGCTCACAAAAGCCAAAAAACCTGGTTGAAAACCAGGAAATGTTATCTGCAAAATTGCATGTGAATGAAAAAGAAAATCTAGTGAATTTGAAGCCGGAAATCATCAATATTGAACTTCTTAAGTTTGATGATTTAGAGAAATCAAATTCTTCCGGAAAAGAAATTCCGGCTTCGTTCGCCCTCATAAATGAAAAGACACAGATATCGAAGATCGATGTTCAAAGTCCGGACAAGTTGATTAAGTCGATTGATTATACGGAAAAAGAGAAGAACAAAACAATAGCGTTTGATAAAGTAAAATCATCACCAAAAATTTATAAAGTAAAAACCTCGGGAATTGAAAAAATTAATGCGCCTGTTTACTACTTAAAAGATATACATCCTAAGGGAGTAAATGTAATAAATAGTAATGCGGATATTACAAAATATTTTGAAACGCCTGAAAAAATTGAAGTTATCGATCCACTTACTGCTGTTTCAATAGAATCCGGCG
>JBLNGL010000595.1:0-4781 GCA_050264735.1 Ignavibacteria bacterium
TCAACAAATTAACGAGTATTTTCAACTAGATTTGGAATTGAAAGTCTTCTAGTAAATTAAACTAGTTGTTAATGAATAATTTTAGTAGTATTTACTGTTACACCTTTATAGTGCGATTGACATGAGTATAGTGTGAATTTTATGTCTAAACAAGAAAATAGCAAAAATAGAAAAGTTGTAGCAAAAGCAACACCAGTAAAAGAGATACCTGAAGGCAGAAAACTAGCCAAGAGACCTGAATATGACGCCGTATTCAAACAGGTAATCGAGAGTCCAGAGAAGATGTTCAAGATTGAGGTTGAAGGTAAGACAGTAAAATCGATGTATGCACCATTCTCATTCCGTGTTAAGTCTTACAACAGGAACCCCGACAGAAAGTTCAACGTAGCCCTCAGAATCCGCAATAAAGATGTTTACTTAGTTAAATTAGATAAAAAAGAATAAGATGTATTTTTTTTCCGAAGTAACGAGAGTCAAGCATGCGATCATTAATCATATAAAAAATAATAATTGAAGGCTATAAATTGAAAGATACAAATCATGAAGCCGTTTGGGGGCAAGTAGCAAATATCGGTAAAGGCACAAAAGCGAACTATGACCTCGAAAAGAAAACCATTACTTTTTGCTTCAATAGAAGCCCAGAGATTTCAAGCGAAATTTTGAAAAAGTCTCGCGAACGACTTGTTCAAGAGTTAAACGAACTGGGCTTTGTTAGCAGAGTTAAGAATAATGGGGAAGTAGTTGTTGATAACATTTCAGAGGATGATGTGCTTCTTGAAAAGAAAAACCACAAACTAATAATCCGATTAAACAAAAAACAAACGGAAGAAAAATAGGCACACGGGTGAAATTGGCATTCTCAGAGGGTTCGAATTCCATCCCCTACAACTCAAAATCAAATAAACTAACCGTAAAATGAATTACCTGGAGAAAGTTAAATTTTCCCAGACAAAAAAAGAAAGAAAGATACTGGCTGTTTGTTGACTTTGCTCTTCAAGCGAAGCAGAATCGCGTCCGTCACAGTGGATGCCAAAGCTGTCGCCGGAACCTTAACAAAACGTCTTTTTATATCGATGGCTTGACTGCTTGGAGGGTAGTTTAGAAGTTATTGTTTCTCTCAATAGGTTCCTTGCTAAAACGCCTACTTTTTTATCGGTAACGGGAAGCCCTGTTTTCTTCCCGACTATTTCTAAAACGTCTTTTACGATAGATTGTGCCGCTTTCCCAATCTCGGTTATAGCAACATTTTCTCCTGCCGATATGCCCCCGCAATTATTGGCCGCAAGAGGATTCAACTCAAGAAAAATCTTATTCGAGCTGTAATCAAAGTCGGCTATAATGAATGGCTCCATAATGCATATTGACGGTTTGAAAGAGTTTATCTTACAGGTATTTTGTTTGGTAAAGAAGAAGCAACTGCCGTCTTTATTTCTTCGGATATTCCTGTTGTTTGGAGCAGAAGGTTCTTGCATGAAATTCTCGTAACCTGCGTTTTGTATTCGCTGTTGTTCTTTAAAACTGATGTCGGGTGGTTGATCTCTGCAACAAATTCCACAGTTCTTACAGAGGAAGCCTATTGAATCGGGAAAGATGACATTTTCAAACTGCATACTAACCAGTACACGTATATGTAAAATGTGAAGAGGGGAGTTAAGCCTTTTCAATTCTGATATATTTTCATAATACGAGTGTCTTGGAGTATTCCTGAGGTTGCTTAGACGAACTGACCTTTGAACGCTAAATGAGTCCACGCAGCATATAGTATTTTGGAAGTCTCACGGCCATCTTGATTTTTGCTTTTTCCAAGCGGCTTCCGGCCAAAAATCAAATCATGTATATTAACTACATCTCCCCCTTAGTCTGAATGCGGAGATCGACGTCATAGTCTAAACCTAAACCAGGTTTTTTTTGATTTTAGTGGCCTCCGAAATTACTGGAGTCAAAATGAGCATAATCCAAAATAATATTAATAAAGAAACCCCAAAAACGCCTCAGCGTCTAACTGAAAATTGTCCTGAATGTGTGAGCAAAAACCTCGTTCATGATTGCGACAGCGGCGAAACAATCTGCGGTGATTGTGGTCTTGTTTTGTACGAGCAGATGCTAGATAAGGGGCCTGAATGGCGGGCTTTCACTCTACAAGAGAAGACCTCAAGAAGTCGTGTCGGTTTGCCAACATCCTATTCAATCCACGATAAAGGACTATCCACAACCATCAGTCAAATTGACAGAGATGCATTCGGGAGAAAGCTGCCATTATCCACAAGACTACAGATGTGGCGTCTCAGGAAGTGGCAAATACGTAGTCGAGTGCACTCATCCATCGACCGGAACCTTGCTCAAGCCATGAGCGAACTTGACCGTTTATCGGGTAAAATTTCCGTCTCACCGCCTATCAAAGAAAAAGCCGCTCTTGTTTACAGGAAAGCACTCGAAAAAGGCTTAGTTAGAGGAAGGTCTATATCCGCTATCGCTGCCGCCTCTCTGTATGCTGCTTGCCGCCAAAGCGGAACACCTCGAACCCTTCGCGAAATCGCTGAATCAAGTCTTGTTGACAGGAAAGATGTTGCACGATGTTATAGGCTGCTTCTGCACGAGCTTGAATTTCATATGCCAATCTCTGACCCGTTAACTTATATTTCGAAAATTGCGGAAAAGAATGGGGTATCGGGGAAAACACAGGGTGCAGCGATTCAAATTCTAAGGGATGCGAAAAGAAAGCGAGTTTCAGCAGGAAAAGACCCGATGGGCATGGCTTCAGCTGCACTCTACATAGCTTGTCTCCAGAAAAACGAGAAAATAACACAAAAAGACATTGCAGATGCTGCCGGAGTTACAGAAGTTACGGTTAGAAACAGGTACAAAGCATTAAAGAAGCAGCTAAGCCTTGAAGTACCAGAAAGAGCTCATTTTTAGCTCTATTCCTGCTTTCTGTGACTTTCTTAATCTGTAACCTAACCGCAAGTTCTCCTTAGAGTTGATTCTTTGAGGCTCTTTACCTAAAATAGGGAAAGAGGAATAAGACGCATAAGACACTTTATTAGTCAAGGAGAGAAACTAAAATAAAAACCAAAGCAAAAAACAAGGCAAAAGATGCGAAAAAAACAAATCAAACAAAAAATAAAAGCAAAAAGGAATGGAAACAGAGATAAAGTAATTCATATTTAACCTGACTATTAAAATTAAACGCTCAATCTTTAGTGCTTGCCTCCTCATTTCAAGACTAAAACCTTTAAGATCATGGCGATTTACTTGAAAAAACCGAGCAAGATATGTGCTAGCATAATTATAAAAAGCAAAAACATAGCAAACTTCTATATGTTACATACCATGTTTCCGATTAGGACAGATTATATATGAACCGCGAAAATTATAAAAAAAGCCGCAATAAGCCAAAAAACAACAGCAAGATCACCCGCGCCAAAAGACAAATGCTGGCAAAACCTAAAGGAGTAAACTCTACTGCGACTCCAAAACTGCGAGTACTCTACTCTTCAAAAACCGAATGGCTAAACAATGTAATTCCAAAACTTAAAGCATAGTAGAACCAATAAACAGGAAAAAATTTTTGGAAAGGAAATAGCAACGGGCACATTTTTTTTCAATAATTGCTCGCATAAGCTATACTTCTACAGGGCAGGCAAAACCAATGCAACCCAGCCGACAAAGATGCAATATCAAATCGGGACTTCATGTAAAAAAGGTTTGAGCAAAAAACCAGGTAGTGCATCCCAAAACTATTAGACTGATTTTTACAAAAAATGGACTGAAATTATGTAAATTCTGGTCAAAAACAGGTACTTAACAACAACTACGATAACCCAAACAATGGTGGGCGGGCTACCGTTTTTCCCTTTGGATGAAGGCAGCTGCCACACTTCTTTTTTTCACTTCCTTTACGCGCTACATTTTCATACATTGTTTATCTCGAAAGAAACCATTATTTTTCGCTTAATGTTTTTGCTCCACTCTGTATAAATATCAACAGCTGATTTTGAGCTTTCAAGTTGAGACATTTTCTCGATTTCAATTGTAACTCTACGTAGATAAATGAGCTAATATCTTGCACAATGCTTAAGCACCCTAGAACATTAGTTAAGACAGTTTTAAAGAATTGGAGAGAAACTTCCATAAGTCCTAAAAAAAGAAGCCCAAGAAATGCCAAAAATAAACGTCGGAGACATGATTGCCCAGTAGAAATAGGTAATGAATACGAGGTTGAAATCACTGAGATAATGTCGAATGGCGAGGGTTTGGCAGCCGTTAAGGGCTTCTGGATTTTCGTACCTAACGTTAAGGTGGGAGACAAAGTTAGGGTAAGAGTCACTACTGTTGATTCTGTTAGTGCAGACGCTGAAGTAATCAGCCAAGCATAATTCTACAGACTTTAGCAAACCCCAAAGGAGTTAATTTAGACGGGCACTCTTCTTTCAAAAAGAAAATTGACCAATAGAGGCAGATATGGGCAGGCTAGACTATGCCCAAAATGTAAAAAAGTCATTAAGCGTGATGAACCTTATATTGGGAAGTACCATAAAAAATGCTACAAAAGCTTGTTGATTGGGGACTAATATATTAGGTTGGCTTCACACCTTTTAATTCTCTTTAAGTGTTGGTTTTATGGATTGTAGGTTACAAGCTTTCAAGCATGATGCTAAAGAAAGCAATTCAGCATGGAAATACCGGTTTGCTGTTGTCGACTGTAATAAATCAAAGAAATATCCTTCTAATTTTGTTTGCGTGCTTCCTGTAAAACCGTGTCAGGAAAAAGAAAACTATGG
>JBLNGL010000596.1:0-3093 GCA_050264735.1 Ignavibacteria bacterium
AACAAAAAAGATTATGCTGTTAAAATGAAAATTCTATTGCAAATGAATTTATATCTTCAGCACGGTTAGAGAATTATGATATAAAGATAATGATTCTGAAATGAACTTCTTTCTTATTGAAGACATCTTTTCCGCGGAATGAGATATGCGAAAAAGATGTTATCTCTTGTATATTTTGGGATATGATAAAAAAAGTTTATATGAGGAAATTCTTTTTGATCCTTCTTTCCAGTGCTGAAATAATTTTCCCTCAGATTGACACTGCCTTTTTCAAAGGCGCAGATGTTTCTTTCATCCCTCAAATAGAAGATTTAGGAGGAGCTTATTTTCTTGACAGCGTTCAGGTTGATCCGCTTGAAATATTTAAACAAAACGATTTTAATTACATAAGACTCAGGCTCTGGCATTCACCTGAAGACGGCTATTGCGGTTTAGCTAAAACAATAGAAATGGCAGAGAGAATAAAGAATAAGGGTTTAAAATTTCTTTTGGATTTGCATTACTCCGATACATGGGCTGATCCTACGGTTCAGGAGAAGCCGGCAGTCTGGGATACTCTTTCCTATGTGGAATTAATAGATAGTGTCTATTCCTATACATATAATGCGGTAAGAACATTCGATTCAATGAACGTCCTGCCTGATATGATTCAGATCGGAAATGAAATATCTCATGGATTTTTATGGCCTGATGGAAAAGTTGAAGATTCTTTTGACAACCAGCAATGGATACAATTTACAACACTGCTGAACAGCGGTATAAATGCAGTCAAAGATGCTTCACCGGATTCCGATATACCGGTAATGATACATACCGATCAGGGAGCAGATAATAATGAGTGCAGGATATTTTTCGGCAACTTAATCTCGTTTCAGGTCCCCTTTGATATTATCGGGTTGTCGTATTACCCATGGTGGCAGGGAACTATTGCCGGACTTGAGCAAAACGTTAATGATCTTGCGGTAAGATTTAACAAAGATATTATTGTAGCGGAAACTGCATATCCCTGGACTCTTGACAAGGCTGATTCTATCAAAAATTTTGTTGACAGCACTTCGGAATTGGATGCCAGATATCCTCCAACTGTTGAAGGACAGGATTCATTTTTAACTAAATTGATAGAAATTATAAGGAATATTCCAAACGGCAAAGGAAGAGGAATATTCTACTGGGGTTCAGAATACATTTCCGTAGCTCCTCTTTATTCTTCATGGGAGAATTTAACGCTTTTTAATTTCCAGGGAGAGGTTTTGAATTCCATTAAAGTATTCAATAATCCTAAAATTGATTCTATAGAGGCAATTAGTGTTACTTTTAATTTAAATACTTCTACCCACTTTGATACAATTTCTTCAAGCTCTTATGTTCAGCTTAGAGGTGAAGCAGCAAACGGATCCGATACATTGGCAAGCGGAGAAAACATTTCGTGGAGTGACAGCTCGGGGATCATTTTTAAGAATATTAATGGAGATTATTGGCAGACAACTTTAAAAGTTCTACCGGGTACTGAATTAAATTATAAATACTGGACAGGTCACGACAGCACTAATCCAACTTTCTTAAGATTAGGCTGGGAAGGGCCTATTCTCTCTTATGATTCAGCCGGTTCATATAGAAAATTTATTGCGGGAAACAGAGATACTATTCTTTCAATGGAATACTTTAATTCTTCCGGAGATACTTTACATCAATACCGGCAGCCGTTTGAACATAAAACGGATTCAATTGCCGTACGTTTCAAAGTTAACATGGGTGGTGCTGTTTCTGCCGGGAGATTTGATCCGGAGGTTAACGGCCCTGTCGGAGTTAGAGGCGACCCATTAGATACGATTAATATTCTATCATGGGATCAAACTAAAATTATTCTTACCAGAGACAGTTTAAGCGTAAATAACGGATCTTTTTGGTCAGGCACAGCTTATTACCCTCTCTATGCAGCCGGCGCTGTTCAGTCTTATAAATTTTTTATTGAAAACGACAACGGAAACGGCTTAGAAAATAATATACCTGAAAGAACATTTACCATTCCGTTTAAGGATACGACTATTGCGTGGGTTTATTTTGATAATCAGAATATTATAACCAATGTTGAAAAAAAAAATCTTCCCCTTAGTGATTTTCTACTCTACCAAAATTATCCCAATCCATTTAATCCTTCAACAAAAATTAATTTTGAATTAAAAAACCGGATTCGAATTAATATTACCGTATTTAATTATCTGGGGGAAAAGGTGGTAACATTAGAAGACACGGAAAAGGAGCCGGGGAAACATTTTATTGAATGGAATGCAAAAGATTCTGAAGGGATCAATGTTTCTTCGGGAATCTATTTTATTAGACTTGCAGCAGGGAGTAAAATGAAAACAATAAAAGCTATCTTATTAAAATGAAGTTTCAAATGCTATTTTTTCTTTTATTTATTTTTTTTCTGCAGGTACCGGCGCAAGTCTCTTCAAATCTTGTTTATGTTGATTCGCAAGGAAGGTTGAAATGGACAGAAAATAAAAAAGATGCTTACTTCTTCGGGGTAAACTATTCCCTCCCCTTTGCCTTTTCATACCGCGCTTTAAAAAATAAGAATATTCCGCATAAAGAAATTATAGATATGGATGTTCAGCAGTTTAAAAGACTCGGATTAAATGCATACAGGATTCATGTATGGGACAGGGAAATTTCGGACAAAGACGGCAACTTAATTAATAACGAACATTTGGACCTGCTCGATTACCTGATTTCGAAATTAATTGAAAATAATATTTACATTATACTAACCCCGATTGCCTGGTGGGGCGCAGGCTGGCCGGAACCGGACCTTCCCACTCCCGGATTTTCTTCTTTTTATTCTAAGATTGAATCAACCACAAAACATGAAGTTATAAAGGCACATGTAAATTATCTCAGGCAATTTGTTAATCATATTAATTCTCATACAGGAAAATCCTACAAGAACGAACCCTTTATAATAGGATTTGAAATATTTAATGAACCTAATCTTCCCAAAAACAGCGACAGCGTCAAATATTATGTCAATACAACTGCTGAAGCAATCCGGGAGGAAGGTATTACCAAGCCGGTTTTTTTTAATATAAGCGA
>JBLNGL010000597.1:0-4095 GCA_050264735.1 Ignavibacteria bacterium
CTGCCGAAATGCAGAAATATTTTGAAGTTGAAGATATTCATTTGAATTTGGGTGCGGAAATAGTTTATAATAATATAGCTGCCCTGAGGGGAGGTTATCAGTCGGGATATGAATCAAAAAGGTTCACCGGCGGACTTGGTTTAATGTGGGGAAGTCTCTCTTTTGATTACGCGCTTTCACCATTCCAGCTGGGACTAGGCTCGGGGCATTCGATATCTCTGAATTTTAAATTTTAACTAAAAGTTCCGGCAATATCATCAATCCTCTTAATGGTCAATTTTTTTAATCTCCTTAAGCGGAATTTATATCTTTTTATCGGGGTGTATTTTTTAATACAGCTTATCTATATAATATTTTTCCCGGTTCAATACGTAAGCGATTCTTACTATTATTACAAACTTGCTCAGGATTGCCTCAGATATAATTCCTTTTATCCGGCGAAAGTTCATTTATATGAAAATTATATTGTCGCTCCGCTCTATATAAATCTTCTCGTAATAGTCTTGAGCATTTACAATTCTATTTTTTCAGTTGGGCTTCTAAATATTATTCTTAATTCTCTGCAGCTATTTTTATTATACAGGATATCAGAAATCCTTTTCAACCGGGACACTGCACAGACAGCTATTATTTTATACGTCTTTTATTTAAATACATTGGGTTTAATAATTACAAACTACACAGAGCTATTATTCGGAGTTTTAATACTTGCCAGTATTTATTTTTACTTCAAAAAAAAGAAATACTCTTATTTGCTTTCGGGGATATTTGCTGCAGCCTCAATCGGAGTAAGACCTTTAGGATGGGCACTGCCGACTGCCTATCTTTTAATATATTTATTCCGGCTATATCGAAAAATAAAATCACATGGTGAAATTTTACAAATATTTTTGGGAACCGCATCATTTATTCTGGTTTTTGGTTTATTTAATGTAGCCCATTTCGGTAAATTCGTTTATACTTCCACAACGGGACCGGTAAATCTCCTTATCGGTGCAAACAATGAAGCTAATGGCTCTTATAAGGAACTTGTTCAGGAGAAAAATAATCCCGGCTTTATTCCGGGATCAGAAAAAAAAACTTATATTGAAAAGGGTGAAATTTGGGAAGACAGAGCTTTAGAATGGATTAAATTGAATCATTTAAAATGGATAAGCTTGATCCCTGCAAAAATCGGATTTATGTTTTTATGGGATGATTTTGCGATCTCTCCCCTCATGAATATGCAGGATTGGAATGTATATCATATCGCAAAAAATGTTAAATTAAATAAAAGTTTCGCCGGCATTATGCCTGAATCCGGTATATTTGAAAAAATTGTTTATTTAACTTTGCAGTCCGTTCACTATATCTATTACATTTTATTATTATTATGTATTCTTGCCGGATTTTTTCTGATGAGAAAAACAAAAGCTTTTAACGGCAGAAATTTTGTTCTGTTGCTTTTCAGCATCATCGGAGTCTTGATGACGATAACTGCTTTTGGTATTCCTAGGTATAAATATACTTTTTTAATTGTGCTGCTTCCCTTTGCCTCAGTATTTTTGGATGAAACAATTTTAAATATAAAACGGGATAGGGTTAAAGGTAATGAGAAGAGAAATAAATGAGAGGGGTTAAAAGATGTATTTGAATGAAAATGCGGAATCTTTCAGATCATTCGCGGCCTGAAACTTCTATTTGATTTGAACAAAAACGTTAAAAATATTATTTCAATCTTTTCAACTGAATTTATTGCGCGGTTTTTTGCATTCCTTTCCGTTACTTACCTGGCCAGGATATTAGGTGCTTCCAATTTTGGAGTTATTAATATAGGGTTAGCCGTCCTAAGCTATGCCATGATAGTATCTAACGGGGGGCTCACTTTATTCGGCACGAAAAAAATTTCAGCGGAGCTAGGTTCTACGGCAAGGTTGACAGGCGATATCCTTCTTACAAGGATTTTTTTTTCCGTTATGATTTTTATTTTATCTGCAGTCATTGTTTATATTTTTATCTCCCCGAAAGAATTAATAGATGTAATCATAGCTTATCTGTTTTTTCTATTTCCTGCTGCATTTTTGCTCGAATGGTTTTTCCAGGGTATTCAAAGTATGGAAGCAATAGCTTTCGGCAGAGCAGCAGGTTCCCTGGTATATTTTATATTTCTTCTCCTATTCGTAACTCACAGCAGCGATAAGGTTCTTGCCGGAATCGGATGGACAATAAGCGGAATCGTAAACTCTCTTTTACTTTTGTTCATCTTTTTCAAAAAAAACTTATCGATAAAAATCGATTTAAAAAATTTTCAATTCGGCAGAATGCTTAAAGAGTCGCTGCCGCTTGGATTAGCGGCAACCGTCGCACAGTTTGTTGTTATGTTTCCGGTAATATATCTGGGCATAGTTTCCGATATTTCCGCTTCCGGTATTTTCAGCGCGGCATACAAGCTTATTGTTCTCCTTTTAATTTTAGACCGCGTCTTCAATGCCCTGTTCTTCCCCAAGATAGTAAGATATTTCCGTATAAATAGGAATCCAGCAGAAATCAATCAAAATTTAAACACAATATTGAAAATCATTTCCTTTTTTGGATTATCGGTTTCGTTAATGGGTCTAATTTCAGCCGCCTTTCTGATTACTTACATTTTTGGTGAGTCTTTTTCCGGGTCCATAATTGTTTTCCAAGTATTAATCGGAAATTTCCTGCTTACATTATTAAACTCGGTGTTTACATACACTTTAATTGCGATGAACCAGGAGAAAATTTATACAACATCTTTATTGGCGGGAATGATTGTTTTTCTTGCTTCGATTCCTGTTTTAACGAGTCTATACGGCAGTGCCGGCTCCGCGGCTGCCTTGTTTTTATTTGAACTTACATGTTTTTTAATAATGTATATTAAATTAAAAAGCAGACTGCATATAATTATTTCCAGGAATATTGTGCTGCCGGCCGGGTTTGTAATATTAATTACAACCTTAATTTCTATGCCGGATTTTAGCCTTTCAATGCGTTTGTTATTCGGCATTGCCGGGATTATTTGTTTAGCCTTAATTACAGGGATTACGAAAGATGAAGTAAAATTTATTAAAAAGGTTTTGATTTGAAATTAATTGTTCCCTAGCCAAATTATTTTCCCAATACTTCTTTGTAGACCCTCAGAGTTTTTTCCGCTACGCAACTCCAAAGATATTCTTTTTTAATACGTTCTTTTAATGCCGGATTCTTCTGTTTATTTAAAGAATCAGTGATGCCTCTGCGGATTGATTCTACCGATTCCGGTTCAGTATAAACAGCCATTGAACCGAAATAATCTTTTGTCCCTCCGTAAGGAGTTATTACAATCTTTGCTCCTGCCAGTCCGGCTTCCAGGGCAGCAATCCCGGGAGTCTCAAATAGCGAAGGGAGAACAAAAACATCACAGGCGGCATATGCGGATGAAAGCATATCCGAGTCGTTATCTAAACCTTCGATGATTATAATATTTTTATTCCGGTTTGCTTCCCGAATACATTGCTCGGCATAACTTCCCTTTGTTATTTTTCCAATAATAACTGCCGGATGATCAATTCCGTTTAGTGCACGAATTAGATTTAATACATTTTTTCTTACCGGACCGATATGTCCTACATTTAAAATGAATTTATCAACTCCGTATTTTTTTTTGAATAGCAGCGGATCCCCGAATTCGAACTTTGGTTCAACTCCGTTTGGAATAATGCTCATTTTTTCTCTAGAGATGCCCAAACCTTCGGATAATAGTACGCTTTCATCAACGGTATTCGGGAGCACTTTTTTGGACCATTGACAAATCTGCTGCGTAAAAACGTAATCGGTCCAGAACCCCTGCCGCAGTTTCTTAAAAAAATTATTAATAGCAACAGTCCTTTTTATAAAGACAGGGCTGCGCCGGGTAAAAAATATTGAGGAAGTAACAAAGGGGACAGAAAATTCGTTGAGAACTCTTGCGAGATGAAAAGTTCCTAAATTTGCAGAGAATAAATGCACTAGATCATTTTTTTGGGGAGAAAAATTTTCCCATGGGCTGAACAGGGCAACATTTACTCCAAGCTTTTCAAGTTCATATTTAGTCTGAAGAGCTTGAACTCTTGG
>JBLNGL010000598.1:0-2833 GCA_050264735.1 Ignavibacteria bacterium
AAAAAAGCAAAAGTGGGCAAATCCGCAGACCGGCACTTCGCCGAATTTCTGGGGCAGATCTCTCGGCTGGTTTACGATGGCTCTCGTCCATGTTCTCGATTATCTGCCGGAAGATCATAATAAGAGGAAAGAGTTAATAGAAATTTTTCAGAACCTTTCTGTAAACTTATGTAAATTTCGTGATCAGAAAACCGGATTATGGTTCCAGGTGATTGATAAAGGAAATTTGGAAGGAAACTATATCGAGGCATCGGCTTCGGCGATGTTTACGTACGCATTTGCAAAAGGGGCAAAAAAAGAATATTTAAATAATGAATTTTTTTATATTGCCGAGAAATCTTTCAAATCAATAATAAAAAATCTAGTATCTATTGAAAAGGATAGCATAATTAATTTGAATTATGTCTGCTCTGTCGGCGGTTTAGGCGGAAACCCATACCGCAACGGCAGTTTTGAGTACTATATCAGTGAACCAAAAAGAACAAACGATTTTAAAGGATACGGAGCTTTTATGCTTGCGGCAATAGAATTGGAATATAAATTTCAAGAATTTAAACAATAAAAGAAATTAAATATGCGCAGCAAAGTCCGGCCCATAAAGTTGGAAGACCTGGCAAAAAAGCTTAAGGTATCCAAAGTAACAATCTCAAAAGCACTGAGAGGTCATCCCGATATTTCACCGGAGACCACCGAAAAAGTGAAAGAGCTTGCAGAGAAGCTTGGGTATACACCCAATGTAATGGCAAGAAATTTATCAGCAAGAAAATCTAATACGATTGGACTTGTAGTTCCCAAAATTGCTCACCTGTTTTTTTCATCAGTAATAGAATCCGTATATGATACCGCGTTTGAAAATAATTATGAGACTCTGCTTACGGTTTCCCAGGAAAAAGCGGACCGCGAAAAGAAGCATATTCTCTCTCTCCTTGCGATGAAAGTAGACGGTTTGATTATCTCCATAACTCAGGAAACTGAAGATCTTAGCATCTTTCAAAGAGTAATGGATCTAAATATACCGATAGTATTTGTCGATAGAGTTCCGAATTTGAAAGGAGTTTCTTCCGTTACTGTTGATGATAAGGGAGGAGCTTATTCGGCCGTGGAATATGCTATAAAAAAAGGGTATAAAAAAATTGCGCATATAGGCGGATTTTCACATATAAATATCGGGAAATACAGATGCCAGGGATTCAGGGATGCAATGAGGGATTATAATATCGCGGTTAATCCTGATTGGATTATTGAAGGAGGCTTCGGTGAAGAGGATGGTTACGAAGGCTTTAAGAAAATTAATAATAAAGGAAAACTGCCTGAATTTATTTTAGCAGTTACTTATCCGGTTGCTTTAGGAGTTTATTCGGCTGCTAAAGATGTAGGGATAAGAATTCCTGAAGATATTGAACTGACATGCTTCGGCAATAATCTTCTTAACCGTTATACTCCTTCAATTTTTAATTTTGTAATTCAGCCTGCGCAGGAGCTGGGAAGAGAAGCGGTAAACTTGATCCTGGAGAAGATAAGCGATCCGAAAGACAGCGAACCTAAAAATATTCAACTGAAAACTCACCTTCATTTAAGCAATCCTAATTTAAAAAGCGAATTAGTTGCATAAATGATTATTAAAATGCAAAGAGAAAATTAATAAGAGATTTCTTTTGCCCGCAGTATTTGCTTTTTTAATCTTTATTGCTGTTTCAAAAATATCTTTTCCCCTCAGCGCTCATCAAATTGTAGTAGCTAAGGACGGAAGCGGTGATTTCATTTCAATTACCCATGCTCTCCAGTCTCTCCCAATGTTCAATTATCAAAGGATAGAAATTTTTATAAAGAACGGCATATACGTTGAAAAATTAAGAATTGATCAGGATTATATTACTCTAAGAGGAGAATCAAGAGAAAAGACTGTAATTCAGTATTACCAGCCTAGGGAAAATTGGATGAGAAAAAAAGACTCCATCGGACCGGCAGTGGTGAATATTTTTGCCGATGATATAATATTAGCTGATCTGACTATTGAAAATATACAGCCGGATATTAACACTCATGCATTTGCTGTCTATGGAACCGGCACAAGAGTTATAATTGCCGGCTGCAATATACTAAGCAGGGGAGGGGATACGGTTGCACTTTGGAGTTATAAAAGCGGAATGTATTATCACTCGGATTGTTATTTTAAAGGAGCAGTTGATTTTATTTGCCCGAGAGGGTGGTGTTACATTAAAAATTCAAATTTTTATGAGGTTAAAAAATCTGCATCAATTTGGCACGCCGGCGGATTTGATATGCACCAGAAATTAGTTATTGAAAATTCATCCTTTGACGGTGTCGAAAACTTCCAGCTTGGAAGGCATCATTATGAAGCTCAATTTTTTTTAATTAGTTGCAAATTCACAAATAATATGGCAGATCACCCGATTTACAGAGTAACTTATTCCGATACATCATTGAACAGACCTTTTAACTGGGGTGAAAGATATTATTTTTATAACTGCAGCAGAGAAGGAGAAAATTTTAGCTGGTTCAAAAATAATTTAAGTGAAGCGGAAGCGGCTGAAATATCCGCTTTATGGACATTCGACGGTAAATGGGATCCGGAATCGGGAAAAGGTCCGGAACTTTTTAATTATAAAATAGAAAATAATGATCTTATTTTATTCTTTAGAGAGATAATAACAGTAATGGACAATCCTGTTATTAAATCAGAATCCGGTAAAACTTTTTTTTATCATTCAGGAGGCGGTTCCAGCACCATTCGATTCGTCTGCGATTCATCTTTCGCGAAGAATGATATAACCGGATTAAAAATAATAAACTTTGGGAAATTAATAGGTAC